>NZ_LMCJ01000008.1:230710-346844 GCF_001623085.1 Pseudovibrio sp. W74 | reverse complement strand
CTTCGGAGACTCGTTTTTCTTCTCCAAGCCGGTCACAGAAGTCATCGGCTTGCGTCTGCCGCGCACACTCGCTCTGGCCTTCACTGCCATGGTGCTGGCTCAGTTCATTGGCGGTGCGCTTGGTGTTTACGCAGCCATGAACCAGTACAAGCTCGGTGATACCATTTCGACAATTGTTGCCTTCCTTGGCATTGTTATTCCGAAGTTCGTTATCTCGCTGATAATTCTGTATTATCTCGCCTTCGTCTGGCACTCTCCTTACATCGGAGCACTGCAATCACCCGAGTATCTTCTGCAGGACCACTGGTCACTCGATAAGCTCTGGGATTTCTTCAAACATGTCTGGCCAATCTTGCTCATCTCCATCTGGGCCGGGCAGGCTTATACCTTGCGCATGATGCGCGGCAATCTGCTGGATGTGATGAAATCTCAATACATCGAAACAGCTCGCGCCAAAGGGCTGTCTCGCAGTCGCATCATCTTGGTGCATGCCATCCCCAATGCGCTGCACCCTGTCATCATGAACATCGGCAGCCGCTTTGAGTACATGGTCAAAGGTGAGATTGAGATCGCAATCGTTCTGGGCGTTCCAACCATCGGCCCGCTGATCCTCTCCTCAGTTGCCGAGCGCGACATGTATGTGGTCGCTGCAATCTTCATGCTCGTTGCCACCATCATGGTTGTCGGAAATCTGGTTGCCGACCTGCTGCTCGCTCTCATCGACCCGCGTGTCCGCCAAGCTGCAATGGAAGGAAATGCGTGATGACCCAGATCGACACTGACGCAATCAAACACGGCAGCGTAGACGCTCAGCAACTGGCAGAAGACCGGCCCTCTATTTCTTATTGGGGTCTCGTCGTTCGTCGCTTCATCCGTAACAAATACGGCATGGTAGGTTTCATCGCCTGTATGCTGATCTTCCTGACAGCTATTTTCGCGGGCTTCATCGCGCCGTATGGACCGCAAACTGCCAACCGGGCAGCGCTGTACTCACCACCGCAAACGCTCCATTTCTTCGCGCCTGATGGCAGCCTGACAACGCCGTATGTCACGGGCTTCAAAGAAGAAATGAACATGCAAACCTTTGAGATCACGTTTATTCCTGATTTTGATAAAATCTCGCATGCCGCTTTGTTCGTGGAAGGAGAACCCTGGCAGTTTCTGGGTCTCACCTTCACAACACATCTGTTCGGCACAACAGATGGCAGCAAGTTCCATATCCTCGGCACTGACAATCTGGGCCGTGACGTCTACTCACGCATGATCTTTGGTACACGTATCACACTGCTCATGGCGCTCATGGTGATGGGGGCCGCTTGCGTGATCGGGATCATTCTTGGAGTGAGTTCAGGATACTTCGGTGGCCTGTATGATCTTGTGGTCCAGCGAATGGTCGAGTTCATCAAGGCCTTCCCCGATCTCCCGCTTTATCTGGCTTTGGTCGCCTTGTTGCCGCGCCGTGCGGAACCGGTCACGATCTTCATCATGTTCGCCTGCATCCTCGTCTTGCTCAGATGGGCAGATCTGTGCCGCGAGCTGCGCGGGAAGGTCTTTTCCATGCGCAATCTGGAATACGTCCGCGCAGCAGAAGCCGTTGGCGCCTCAAGTAGCCGTATCATTGGCGCACATATCGTTCCCAACACATCTTCGCACATCATTGTCTGGGCAACCTACCAGCTACCCGAGATCATTCTTCTGGAGAGTTTCCTGTCGTTTTTGGGCGTGGGCATTCAGCAGCCGATGGTGTCCTGGGGCAGCATGCTCAACCAGATTCTCGACTTCCAATCGTTTAGCGCTGCGCCGTGGATGATGGCTCCAGTCGGCATGATCATCATTTCCGTACTTGCCTTCAACGCCGCTGGCGATGGCCTTCGTGATGCAATGGATCCCTACAGCAATGCCTAGTATCGACCAAACACAACACAAAGACCTGCTCACCATCCGCGATGTAGCCGTCACCTTCAAAACAGTGACCGGAACCGTTGAAGCGGTGAAAGGAGTGAGCTATGCCGTGGCAAAAGGCGAGACATTGGCCATTGTCGGGGAGTCCGGTTCCGGCAAATCGGTCACCGCCCGCGCAATCATGGGCATGCTCGCCGAAAACGCGACACTGGCTCAAGGTTCCATGATCCGTTTCGAGGATCGAGACCTGACGACCACGAGTGAGTTGGAGCTGCAAAAGATCCGCGGCAATCGCATCTCCATGATCTTTCAGGAACCTCTGACAAGCCTCAATCCAGTGTACCGGATTGGGGACCAGATCATTGAGATGATCCGCTCACATCGCAAAATCTCCAAGACTGATGCTAAAAAAGAAACGCTCCGGCTGTTGGATGAGGTGAAGATCCCAGACCCAGAGGCCAGATTCAGTCAATATCCGCATCAGCTTTCCGGCGGTCAGCGCCAGCGTGTCATGATCGCGATGGCACTGGCAAACGAGCCTGACCTGCTCATTGCAGATGAACCAACCACCGCTCTTGACGTGACTGTCCAAGCTGAAATCCTCAAACTCATGCGAGAGCTGCAAGAGCGTCACCGCATGGCGATCATCCTCATCACACATGATCTGAATGTGGTGCGTCAGGTGAGTGACCGTGTCTGTGTGATGCGCGCAGGAAAGATTGTTGAAACCGGACGCACCCATAAGGTCTTTGAGACACCATCTCATCCATATACTAGGCACTTGATTGAAAGTGAGCCATCCGGTGTGCCAGATAAACTGGAGGAGGGCCTCGATGAGCTATTGGATGCAGATAAGGTCCGTGTCACGTTCACCTCAAAACATGGTGGCTTGTTCAGGCGCAAAACCAAAGAACTGGTGGCCGTCAACGACATCTCGCTCAACATCAGATCAGGCGAAACGCTTGGCATTGTTGGCGAGTCAGGTTCCGGAAAGTCCACATTGGGCATGTCCATCCTTCAGCTCTTAAAAGCAGATTCTGGCACTATCACCTTTGATGGAAACAGGGTCGACAACCTCACCAGAAAAGAGCTGAAGCCTCTCAGAACTGATCTGCAGGTTGTGTTTCAAGACCCGTTTTCCTCGCTTAATCCCCGCATGGTTGTGGGGGAGATTGTGGGTGAGGGCCTTAAGGTCAACGGCATCGGTGGAAGCCATAAGGAACGGCAGGTCATGGTGGCCGAAGCGCTAGATGCTGTGCAGATGCCACGCAGCACCATGGACCGCTTTCCCCATGAGTTCTCAGGAGGTCAGCGCCAGAGGATCGCTATCGCACGCTCCATCGTTTTAAAGCCGAAATTCATACTGCTGGATGAGCCGACCTCTGCGTTGGACCTGTCCATTCAGGCGCAGATTATCGAGCTGCTGAAAGACCTGCGAGAGAAGCTGAAGCTGAGTTATCTCTTCATCAGTCATGATTTGAAAGTGGTGAAAACACTCTGTCACAACGTCATGGTGATGCAGCACGGAAACGTTGTCGAAGCTGGCAATACGCTCGATGTTTTGCATCGGCCGCAGACAGAATACACACAGCGACTGGTCTCAGCGGCTTATCTGTAAATGTTCAGGATGGCGGCGATAACCGTCGCCATCAAACTCTAGTGTGCAGCTTTCAGCCTTCTCAATGCGTACCAAAGCACACCAACCACCAGCGGCACAGATGCGGCCATACCAACAGCCGGATCAAGCGGGGAGCCAACAGCCTTGGCACCTTTCAAAGCGTATCCGATCAGGCTGATGACGTAGTAAGAGATAGCAGCAATCGAAAGCCCTTCCACCGTCTGCTGCAATCGAAGTTGAAATTTTGCACGCTGATCCATCGACTTCAGTAAGTCTCGGTTTTGTCGTTCAAGCTCCACATCCACCCGGGCGCGCAACAGACCGACAGCTCGTGTCAGCTTTCGCGAAAGGTTGGCTTGTCGCTCTTCAATAGCACGGCACGTCTGCATAGCTGGCGCGAGCCGGCGGTTGAGAAAACGCCCAATCATGTCGTAACCAGAGAGGTTGCTCTCCCCAAGAGTGTCCAGACGCCGCCCGACAATATCGGAATAGGCCCGTGTTGCCCCAAATCGGAAAAGGCTTTCCATCGCAGAAGCTTCAAGATCTGCCGCAAGAGAAGAAAGATCTGCCAGCAGCTCCTCGTTGTGCGCCAGAGAATGTGCTTCTACGTCTCCTGAATTGCGCAGTTGAGCGGTTATGCCCACGAGTTCCTGCTCAATGCGGCTTACAGCGGTCTGCTGCTTCCGCGCTTCATAAAGCCCCAACAAAGAGAGAGTCCGGTAAGTCTCCAGTTCCAGAACACGCCGCACGGTTGCTCCCAGTTCCAACGGAGACAGCCCATGATCCAGCAGCAGAAATGAAACAATGCCATCATCACCGGCCTTGAAGTCGGTGACCAGCGTCGCACGTCCTTCAATGATTTGGGAAACACTCAGGCTTGCCAGATCAAACCCATCAGACAGATCTCCAGCCTCGGGATGTTCCGCAGCTTTTATCGTAAGCTGAACGGCTGCAATCAGTTGCCCCGGAGGGGTGAGCTGGCCCTTGGCAAAGAGAGAAACATCTTGTGCGCAAAAGCTTGAGGGAAGAGGCTGTTCCACAGCATAGGTAGAAAACTCGCTGTGTTGCTCCCAGCGTAAAGAATAGCCTTCAAACGTCTTATGGAGATAGTGCTCTGAGGCTTTTGAAGTGGTGCTCGTTTCCTCTGAGATAAAACGAAGCGCAGCTTGCTGTTCTGCTTGCTTGTTATCCTGTTCGACCATGAAGGCATACTGCAGAATTTGCCACTCCCCATGCATGGGGACGAAGGGACGGGCATGAACTTCTGCAAGAATGGCCTGGCGCAGCGGATGTTCGGGAAGGTACCGCGCAGTACACGCCTCCTCCAACATGTCATCAATCTTACCCAAAGCGTGCCCCTCATGGTCTTTAAACCAGAAAGTCCAAGTGTGGAGCAGGCAACTCTGGTGATCTACATAAAAATACGTATTGCGCCGGATTGTCGCAGAAGGAGCCGGAGACGTTGCAATCAAGATGAAAACTAACTCGAATTCTTCCTGTTCAGCACAGCTAACCCTAAGAATTGTAAAGTACACACTGCGCCCGAAACATCACCTTTTGAGGATTTGAAATGAAAACGCCACTTGTTGCGCTCCTGCTGGCCTGTTCCGCATCCTATGCTTCGGCAGAGACTGATTTCCCTCAAAAAAACAACAGATGGTTTGAGGCCGCAGAGACGGAGATTGAGAGCAAACTTGCTCAGCAGCCGATCACCAAACCGGCTAAAAATATCATTTTGATGATCGCGGATGGCAACGGCATCTCAACAAACTATGCAACGCGGGTCTTTCAGGGGCAGCAAAATGGATTGCTGGGCGAAGAAAATGTTCTGCCACAAGAGGCCTTTCCGCACAGCGCACTGGTCAAAACCTACAATGTGAACGCCCAAACGCCAGATTCTGCGGGAACCGGTACAGCATTCCATTCAGGCGTGAAGACCAAAGCCGGTGTCCTCGGTGTCGATGAAACACTAAATGTTGGTGACTGCTCGGCTGTCGAAAGCGCCAGTGTCGCAAGCATTGCAGAAGTGATGGCTGCAGAAGGCAAGGCGGTCGGCATCATCTCAACTGCAAGCCTCACGGACGCAACACCAGCCTCAGCCTACGCCCACGTCGCCAGTCGCAGGTTTGAAGACGATTCTGACGTGCCAGAGGGATGCGATGTGCCGGATATTGCAGCGCAGCTGCTTGAGCAGATCAAGAACGGCACCATTGATATCGCTTTTGGAGGAGGGCAGCGCCATATGCTGCCTGAAACCAAAAAGACCATCGAGGGCACTGCTGGAAATCGCAAGGATGGACGCAACCTGATCGAGGAAGCCAAGGCGTTTGGTGCATCTTATGCTTGGAATGAGGCTTCCTTTAATGATCTTGATCCGTCTGGAGATAAACCTGTCCTTGGCGTCTTCGCAGCAAACCATATGCAGTATGAGTATGACCGGAAAGATCAGCCCTCCCTGGCCGAAATGGTGAAATGGACCATCGAAGCGTTGCAGGATAATGAAAACGGCTTCTATCTTACGGTAGAAGGTGGTCGTGTCGATCACGCCAATCATGCCGGAAATCTCTATCGTGCCCTCACAGACGGTGTCGCATTCGCGGACGCTGTCGCCATGGCCAAAGAAATGACCAGCGATCAGGACACTCTGATCATCGTCACTGCGGATCATGCCCATACTTTGTCGTTCAACGGCTATTGCGGACGCGGTACGCCGATCAACGGGCTGTGCATGGGCATCGACAATAATGGCGTCAAACACACCAATGAAATGCACCTGATGCTGGATGGAAAACCATACTCTGTCGCCAGCTATCTCAATGGTCCCGGCTCAATTCTCACAGAAGAAAACAACTGGTTCGGCACGCGTTCAGTGTTGTCACAGGAAGAGGCAACAGACCCAGACTTCAAACAGCAATCCTTGCTTCCAACGCCCTCAGAAACCCATTCGGGAGAAGATGTTGCGGTCTATGCAAGAGGTCCATGGGCGCACTTGTTTGATGGTACAATCGAGCAGAATTACATCTTCAATGTCATGAACTACGCTGCAAACGCCAAAAACCGCTAGCATGATAAGGAAGTGTTGTCGTGATGCTTGGTTATATCATGTAAGCGGCGATCGTTAACTTCAGCCTGAGCCCGCGGAATTTTATCGGGGGTTCAGACCAGTTTTGCCTCGAAATGCACACTGACCTGACGTAGGTTTCGGGCTCATTTGATAACTGTGAGTTCCGATGATTGAGTTCGAAAAGAATTTGGAAGCGGCGCTGAAAGCGCACGATCAGAGTGATGATGCCAGCCATGATCTGTACCATGCACGCCGCGTAAAACTGGCAGCGCTGGACATCGCTCAGCGTCGCGGTGAGGGCGATGAGGAGGTGCTGATCGCAGCTGCCTACTTGCATGACCTGGTCAATGTCCCCAAGAACTCTCCGGACCGTGCAAAGGCTTCCAAGCTGTCAGCTGATGCCGCTGAACCGATCCTGATTGAGCTGGGTGTTTCTGCAGCAAAAATCGAGAAGATCAAGCACGCCATTGAAGCGCATAGCTTTTCAGCTGAAATCGAGCCGCAAACGATTGAGGCCAAGATCCTGCAGGACGCAGATCGTCTGGAGTCCCTCGGCGCAATCGGCATTGCCCGCACTTTCTATATCGCCAAAACCATGAACTCTAACCTGTTCCATGGTGGCGACCTGTTCGCCAGCGACCGTGATCTCGACGACAAGACATTCGGCGTTGATCATTTCGCCCTCAAACTGCTCAAACTGCACAAAACCATGCAAACCAAGGAAGGTCGTGAAGTCGCGCGCGAACGCACCGACTACATGATCGGTTTCCTGAAACAACTGGCCGCAGAAACAGGTTTTACCTATCCGGAAGGCGATGACCTCTGGATCGAAGAGGAAGCACCGAAAGTCGCGTCCTGAGAACTCAGTCCTGATAGGATTTGAGAGCTGGGAATGTGATGTCTGGGTCCTGGATGGTCTGTTCAAACGGGCCGTCCGGGTGCAACATCGTCTTCAGCAGATTTGCTCCCAGCAAAGCACCGGCCTGCCGAATATCCTCGCTGATATTGTCGATCTGTGGATCAATCTGATGCAGCGTTTGTGAACTTGATTTCACAACCGCATCAAAATCCCGCCCACGCTCTTTACCTGCCTGCCGATACCCGTTCGCAATCGCAAGGAAAGAAGTCTCACCGGGGCAGATAAATCCATCCGGTGCATCGCTGGTTCCAGCAATCGTCTGTGCCCATTCAAAGATCTCCGGCATATCTGAATCAAGATTGATGCCTTCAGGAATGTAGCACTGCAAACCTTCTTGCCGAATAGCCCGCATATACCCGTAATTCAGATGTTGATAGAACGTGAAATGGTTGGGCGGTAGAATAACGCAAATCCTGCGCCGTCCTTTTTGCATCAACCGCAAAACAGATTCGTAGGCGAATTTCTCGTTGTCATAATCCACATATGAGTGTTGATAGCCGAATTCAGTGCGTCCATGTGTGGTGAACGGAAAGCTGCGCTCCCTCAAAAAACGCACCCGCTCATCAAAAGGCCTCGTCCGCGAAAAGATGATTCCGTCAGCCAGCTTGTTGCGAACAATGTATTCAACAGGCTCAATCGGATCACCGCCAAGGAACTGTGGTGTCACATTAAGATGGTAGTCCGTACCAGCCAATGCATGAGCCACACCTGTGATCAGCGAGTTCCCAAACCCCAGAATCTCGTTATGGGGGTCAAGAATCAGTGAGATTACTTTAGTCTTTCCGGTGCGTAATCTTTGCGCAGCACGGTCCGGAACATAGCCGATTTCTTCAGCAACTTTACTTACGCGCAGCCGGGTTGCCTGTGCAATCTTTTCATCACCCTGAAGTGCCCGCGAGACAGTTGTCACCGCAAGGCCGGTGATCTCCGCAATTGTCTTCTGCGTAGGTTTCGAGGTGGTATGAGTGGAGGAATTTGGCGGTTTTTGTGTCGACATGTGAAGCCAGTTACCTCCCGTAAATCAGTTAGATCTTCGTTATAACGATACAACAAAATAGGTGAGTATCATTTGATACAAAAAAGATCATTCAAGTCAATGGGTTCACTTTTTGCATTGACAGATCCGATATTTGTAACGTTATAAGTACTATGTTAGTCGTATTTTTGTGTAGAAATTTTAAGTTGTGATCGGGAGGCAACACATGCACAAACTACTAGTAAAAACCACATCGGCTCTGGCTCTGTTGGCAGCAACAGCTGCTCCATCTTTGGCAACAGACGTGGAAGTCCTGCATTGGTGGACAGCAGGCGGTGAGGCAGCTGCGCTTAACGTTCTGAAGCAGGATCTGGAAACTCAGGGCATTGGCTGGGCAGATATGCCTGTTGCTGGTGGCGGCGGCGAAAGCGCAATGACTGTTTTGCGTGCACGCGTAACCGCTGGTAACGCACCAACAGCCGTTCAGATGCTTGGGTTCGACATTCAGGACTGGGCAAAAGAAGGCGCTCTGGCAGACCTCAACGCTGTTGCAGCTAAAGAAGGCTGGGACGAAGTTGTACCTGCAGCACTTCAGCGCTTTGCAAAGTACGATGGCAAGTGGATTGCTGCACCAGTAAACGTGCACTCCACCAACTGGGTATGGGCAAACAAAGCAGTTCTGGATGCAAACGGCATCGCAACTCCAACCACTTGGGAAGAGTTCACAGCAGCGCTTGAGAAGCTGAAAGCAGCAGGCGTAACGCCGCTCGCACACGGCGGTCAGGCTTGGCAGGATGCAACTCTGTTTGATGCAATCGTCATGGCCACTGGTGGCGCAGACTTCTACAAAGCTGCCTTCATTGATCTGGACGAAGCTGCTCTTGGTTCCGACACCATGAAGGAAGCGTTTGATCGCATGTCTGTTCTGCGTGCAAACGTAGACGACAACTTCTCTGGTCGTGATTGGAACCTTGCAACTGCAATGGTCATCAACGGTGAAGCTGGCTTCCAGATGATGGGTGACTGGGCAAAAGGTGAGTTCCTCGGTGCTGGCAAAAAGCCAGGCGAAGACTTCCTCTGCTTCCGTTTCCCTGGCACTCAGGACAAGGTAACCTTCAACGCTGACCAGTTCGCTATGTTCGATCAGGGCGGTGAAGTGTCTAAAGAGCAGGCTGCCCTTGCAAGCGCAATCCTGTCTCCTGCCTTCCAGTCTGCATTCAACGTGGTGAAGGGCTCCGTTCCTGCACGCACAGACGTTTCCGACGAAGCGTTTGATGCATGTGCAAAACAGGGCATGAAAGATCTGGCTGCAGCTGCTGCAAGCGGCAACCTTTATGGTTCCATGGCGCACGGTCACTCTGCACCAGCATCTGTTAAAAACGCCATTTATGACGTTGTAACAGCACACTTCAACGGTGAGTTCGATTCCGCTACCGCTGTTGATGAGCTGGTAGACGCTGTCTCCATCGCTAAGTAATTTTAAGTGGGGCCGACGATGTGTTGGCCCCATTTTTCCCAAAACAACATAGAATCTGGGGGCAGGGATCATGGTCGATCAGACCAACTCATCCGTTGCCATGGCCGCTGACTATGCGACGCCAACGGCAGTAAAACCGGACCTGCGGACAAGACTCCAAAATCTCATTCCCAAACTGGTGTTATCACCCTCGTTGGCTTTGATCTTGGTCTTTGTCTATGGATTTATCATTTTCTCCGTATACCTTTCCTTCACAGGAAGCCGTATTCTGCCAGTCTATGACTGGGTCGGACTGGAGAATTATGAAAAGCTGTTCCGGCTACGGCATTGGTCCATTGCCATCAAAAACCTTGGCATTTTTGCAGGTTTGTATATCGCAGTCTGCACAGCTATCGGCTTGGGTCTTGCGATTCTTCTGGACCAGAAGATCCGCGGAGAAGGCTTCTTGCGTCCAATCTTCCTGTATCCGATGGCACTCAGCTTCATCGTAACGGGAACAGCATGGAAGTGGTTTCTCGATCCGGGCATCGGCCTTGAGCACACAATGCACTTGTGGGGCTGGGAGAGCTTCGAGTTTAACTGGATCAAGGACCGTAACTTCGCCATCTACACGGTTGTGATTGCAGCTGTCTGGCAAACAAGTGGCTTTGTTATGGCCATGTTCCTGGCCGGACTGCGTGGCATCGATAACGAAATCCTGAAGGCCGCACAAATCGACGGGGCATCCAACTGGAACATGTATCGCCGGATCATTATCCCGCAACTGCGTCCAGCCTTCCTGTCAGCTTTCGTGATCCTGTCTCACCTTGCCATTAAGTCCTACGATCTTGTCGTGGCACTGACGGGTGGTGGACCGGGCAGAGCGACGGAAGTACCGGCGACCTTCATGTATTCCTACACCTTTACCCGCAACCAGATGGGCATTGGCGCCAGCTCCGCTGTTATCATGCTTATGACCATCGCTGCGATTATGGTGCCTTACCTTTATGCCGAACTGCGGGAGAAAAAATAATGTCCGTAGCCTCGACAGATAATGCCATCAGCACAGGGCGCATCACCCGTGCATTCATTTACCTGATGCTGATCCTGTTCGCGACATTCTACCTGCTGCCGTTTGGCATTATGGTTCTCAACTCCGTTAAGCCTCTTTCAGAGATCACTGGCGGAAACATGATGTCACTGCCTCAGGTCTTCACGCTGGAACCCTGGTTCAAAGCCTGGAACAGCGCGCAAATCGGCGTAGAACCGACAGGTCTGAAGCCGTACTTCTGGAACTCCCTCAAAATGGTGTTTCCGGCAGTTACGATCTCAACCGTTCTGGGTGCTTTGAACGGTTACGTGCTGACCAAGTGGCGCTTTAAGGGTGATACCATTCTGTTCGGTTTGATGCTGTTTGCCTGCTTCATTCCATTCCAGATCGTTTTGATCCCAATGGCGCGTGTGCTTGGCTTCCTCGGCATTGCAGGGTCAACGCCGGGTCTGGTGCTGGTGCATGTGGTTTACGGCCTCGGCTTCACCACGCTGTACTTCAGGAACTACTATCAGGTGTTCCCGACAGAGCTGATCCGCGCAGCTCAGATTGATGGGGCAGGGTTCTTCCGCATCTTCTGGCGCATTATGCTGCCAAGTTCCGGTCCAATCATTGTTGTCTCTGTCATCTGGCAGTTCACCAACATCTGGAACGACTTCCTGTTCGGTGCCTCGTTTGCTGATCTGGACAGCCAGCCAATGACGGTTGCGCTGAACAACCTCGTCAGTTCGTCAACGGGCGTCAAAGAATATAACGTTCATTTTGCCGGAGCGATCCTCGCCGCATTGCCGACACTGCTCGTGTACATCGTGGCTGGCCGCTACTTCGTAAGAGGCCTGATGGCCGGATCGGTGAAGGGATAAGACCTATGAGCTTTCTGAAAATCAACAATGCGACCAAGTCTTACGGCTCAACCAAGGTGCTTCACAACATCGATATCGACGTGCAGGAAGGGGAATTCCTCGTGCTCGTCGGGCCGTCCGGTTGCGGAAAATCCACTCTGCTCAACATGATTGCTGGTCTGGAGGATATCACCTCCGGCACCATCGCCATCAAAGGGCAGACCATGAACGGGGTTCACCCGTCCAAGCGTAACATCGCAATGGTGTTCCAGTCCTATGCTTTGTACCCGAACATGACGGTCGGTCAGAACATCACGTTCGGTCTGGAAATGCATGGTGTTGCCAAGCCAGCGCGCGAAAAGGCAATGAGCGACGTTGCCGAGATGCTGCAGATCAAACCGCTGTTGGGCCGTAAGCCGGGCCAGCTCTCCGGCGGTCAGCGCCAGCGTGTGGCCATGGGCCGTGCATTGGTGCGTGATCCGGATGTGTTCCTGTTTGATGAGCCACTCTCCAACCTTGATGCGAAACTGCGCGTTGATATGCGCACGGAGATCAAGAAACTGCACCAAAAGCTTGGAACAACCATTGTTTACGTGACACACGATCAGATTGAGGCAATGACGCTGTCCACGCGCATTGCTGTCATGAACGGTGGGTACGTACAGCAGTTGGGTACGCCAAAAGAGATCTATGACAACCCGGCAAACCTGTTTGTCGCCAGCTTCATGGGCTCTCCAAGCATGAACCTTGTTCCAGCTAAGGTTGTTGCTAGTGGTGATGGCATCTTCGCCCAGCTTCCAACGGGCCTCAGTGATCAGGTGAACCTCAAGTTCTCCAATCCGACCGAAGCTTTGAAAGGTTTTGATCAGAAGGAAATCGTGCTGGGCATCCGTCCAGAAGCGATCACCGACCCTGAAGGGGCTGACCGCAAGGCAAACCACATCGAGCAGATCACAAACCGCGTCATCGTAACGGAGCCAGCTGGTTCTGATACCTACGTGATGTCATCTCTCGGCGGCAAAGACTGCAATGCACGCATGCGTGCGGATGCACAGGTCGTTGCCGGGCAGGACGTGCCATTCGCGATCAATATGGACAAAGCCATCCCGTTTGATCCTTCCTCAGAAATGCGCATCGCGTAAGTCTCAGGAATGCAGAATTCTGAAAGCCGGGGTGGAAACACTCCGGCTTTTTTGCATCAGCGTTCCAGCTCTGCAATCTTCTCATTCATCAGAGCGTGCCATTCAGGCTGGGTGACCTCAACAATCTCATAGTTCCCCATGGCGACACTGCAAAAGATCACATCTACCGGCAGGACCCGCAGGTTTTTCAGTGAGGTGACGAGCTCTTGCTTGTTGCCGCCATCACTGGACATGACCAGTGTTTTGAAACGGCCATTGTCCAGATAGATCGTGTCACCGGTAAACAGATAATTCTTGCCAGTGGGTGAGGGGTAATAGAAGCACAGGTTGTTGTCCGTATGCCCCGGAGTGTAAATCGCCTGAATTCCGTCAGAGCCCACAAATGGCCCTGAACCCCTTAAAAGTAAATCTGGCTGGACATCACCACTAAAGAACTTCTGAATGTTTTCATGTCCGATCAGCGTTGCACCAAGAACGAACTTCAGCTCGCTCAAACCCTCAGTGATCTCGTGATTGTGCGTGAGATAATGCTCATTGACTCCACCTAACGCGCGCAACTGCGCCGCCTCATCCAAATTCTCAAAGGCTGAGATAAGGATGTTTCTGGCTGGCGTTTTTAAGAAATATGCATGCGAGAGGAGCGTTCCGAACCGCTTTTCGAGCGGGACTTGCCACAGGTCCGCGTAAATCTTGTTCATCTGCCATTCCTCATTGGGTCTTGATTACTGTCATGATCTCTTTTAATTCCTCAAGTAATGTTGAGGTCAAGGCGAAAAATAGAGGAATGACAATGGTCTCCTTGCAAGGGTTAACCGTCGGGCAGGTCGCAGAGCGCAGTGGCATCGCAGTCTCTGCTGTTCACTTCTATGAAGAAAAGGGGCTCATCAGCTCCTGGCGCAACAACGCAAACCATAGAAGATACTCCGCAGCCGTCCTGCGTAAGATCGCCGTGATCAAGGCCGCGCAAAAGCTGGGCGTGTCTCTAAAGGAAATCAAAGCGGCCATGGATCAACTGCCCAACGAGAAGAAGATCTCGGCAGCGGATTGGGCCAAACTCTCCACGTGGTGGCAGCAGGATCTGGACAACCGCATTGCAGAGCTTCAGGACCTGAGAACAGGCCTTAACGAATGCATCGGCTGCGGTTGCCTCTCCCTGACTGACTGCCATCTCCTCAACCCGGAAGACAAACTCAGCAGTGATGGAGCAGGTGCCCACTTACTCGGGTGGCGTCGGAAAATGCCAGCAGAAGAACACTGACTCAGCGGCATCAGACATGTGCAGTCATGAGCTGAATCTGATTCAGAACTTTAACTGCAAGGAATTACAGCAGGGCAGTCCCCACACTCATCCCACCGCAGACAAACAGCGTCTGCCCGGTGATGAAGCTGGACTTGGGATCAGCAAAGAACATAAAGGCATTGGTGATGTCCTCCACCGTGCCGATGCGGCCAACAGGAATACCATCCGCCAGCTTTTGCTCTTGTTCACTGCCCTTAGGAATGATGCCCCAGAAATTGTCTGTCTTCACTGGACCCGGTGCCACCACATTCACCGTAATCTGATGCTGTGCCAACTCCAGCGCCCACGTCCGCGCCATCCCGATCATACCAGCCTTGGAGGCACTATACGCCGTCCGTGTCTTTGCTCCCAAAGCAGCACGGGAACCGTTAAACAACACCCGTCCGAACTGCTTCGCCTTCATACTCGGCAAAAAGGCTTTGAGCAGCGTCAGCGCTGATCCCAGATGAAGTTGGGCAAGTCCGGCAATATCCTCAGCCTCGGCATCCTCAATCAGGTTGGGGAAGATAAGCCCCGCGTTGTGAATGAGATGCGTCACGTCATGCTCAGCCGCAATCGCCTCAGCAGCAGCGCTCACTTGCGCCTGATCCAGCAAGTCCGTCTGATGGAAATGCAGTTTGGGATGCGTAAACTCAGGCTCGCGGCGAGATAGGCAGATGACCGTATAACCAGCCTCCAGCATCTCTTGAGCCAAAGCAGCCCCAATGCCCTTGTTGCCGCCTGTGATGACCGCTGTGAATTCTTCTGACATCAACGGCCTCCCTTCGGCACCAGCGCCAGAACGCGCAGCGGGCTACCTGTCCCGTTTTTGATCTTCAACGGGGCACATAAGATCATGGCACCCGTGGCAGGCAACTGGTCCAGATTGCACATGCATTGCAATCCATACTTGCCAGCTCCGTGCAGATAAAAATGCGCCGGATAGGGAGGCGTATAATGCACACCTTGGCCCGCATCCGTCCCCACAGTCTCTGTCCCAAACCCGCGAATACCGCGTTCCTCAATCAAAAACCGAATTGCGTCCGGTGTCGGTCCGGGTGAATGTGGCCCGTCATCGCGCATATTCAGATAAGCCGCACCACGGCGCTTGCTCCAGTCTGTGCGCATAAACACCCAGCTGTCCGCCGGAATCCGCCCATGTTCAGCTTCCCACCCGGCAATGATCTCAGGCGTCAGCTCAAAATCATCATCCTGTGCAGACCCTTCAGAACAATCAATCACCACCACTGGCCCGACAAAGTGTTCAGGGGGAATGGAGTCCACCGTGTTGTTGGGTAAATCCCTGCCGGAAATCCAATGGATCGGCGCATCAAAGTGCGTGCCTGTGTGTTCAGAACAGGTGAAGGTGTTCCACTTCCACGCTGGACCGCGATGATCATAGGCGGAGATCTCTTCCATGCGAAAGCGCGCGCACTGCCCAAACTCGGGTGGCAGCACGATCACCGGAAAATCCGGATCAAGCGTATGCGTCAGGTCCACCACTTCCACATCACCGGAAAGCAAAGCAGAGCTCAGCAGCTCAACCGGGTTCACCAGTTTCTCTTTCAAGGCTTCCATGGTCACAGTGCCTCCAGACTTGTCATTTCTTTTTCAAGCACCTTCGGGCTCTCCATGAACTTGCGCCGGATGTCCTTGGCAATGTCACCCACATACACATCCTCCAGCCCTGCTTGCAGAGCTTTCACCAGCTCCCGCGCCAACGCACCCGCAGGCACCTT
Organism: Pseudovibrio sp. W74; assembly: GCF_001623085.1. Lineage (NCBI taxonomy): Bacteria > Pseudomonadati > Pseudomonadota > Alphaproteobacteria > Hyphomicrobiales > Stappiaceae > Pseudovibrio > Pseudovibrio sp. W74. Next base: position 330,856 of record NZ_LMCJ01000008.1, on the reverse strand, counting down.
GGGCGGAGGCAAAGGCTGATGCCATTCATCCTCTGTCGGCCCGCAATACACATTCACCACCCGCACACCAGAGGACGCCATTTCCGCCCGCAAACATTGTGAGAGCGAATGCGCGGCTGCATTGGAGGCGGAGAAGCTGCCAAAGCCGGGGTTGCTGACCAGCGAGTAGACGGAGAGTACGTTCACCCACGCCACAGCACTGTTCACCCCATCCGCACTGCGTCCGGCCATGGCAGGGGCAAAGGCCTGCGCAAGCCGCATCATGCCGAAATAGTTGACCTGCATCTCATCCATAGCAAAGCCCACGTCCCCACGACCCTGAATACCACCGGGCCGCACAAAGCGGGCATTGTTGATCAAAATATCGACCTTGCCACCAAACTCGCCGGCAAGTTCTTGAACGGAGGAAGTGTCAGTCACATCTAAAGAAACCAGCTCAACACCCTGAAGAGACTCAAGTTTGGCGCGGTCAGGGTAGGGGCGCCAACTCTCAGCCTCTCCAACAAACACCGCAGAAGCTCCAGCCTCCAGCAGGCTCTTTGCCAGCACATGGGCATTCGGATTGCGTGCATCTGTGATCAGAACGCGTCGGAACTTCGGATCACACGTCAATTCACGAAGCTGCATATCATCCTCCTGCAACTGGGCTCTTTCCATGGGCAACGCCAGCAAAACGCTCTGTCCGGATTTATCGAGCCGGTTGATCAGCTGCACCTCATCCCCCACTGCTACCTCACTGTGAAGGTGACACATAACGGAGGGGCCAATTTCCAGATGCACTGTCCCAAGCCGCCACGGTGTACGCTCACGGAAATACGTGTTGGTGCTTGTACGCACAGTAGACGTTGCAATCAGCTTTCCGCGCGACGACACATCCTGCCAAACGAGCCGATCAGACAGACAGGAACTGCAAGCATCCCGCGCAGGGTATTGAACAAACCCACAATCCGGCTCTGCGCAGACCTGCAGCATAAATCGCCCCTCAGCGGCAGCTGCGGCCATAAATAGTGCAGAACGGCTACGATAATGAGAAGGCAATGTGGGTACGCGGGTGCGTACCTGCGGGTTCTTTTTGGGTGGTTTTTGAAGCGGTGTGACCATCAACGCGCCCCTTCCAAAATCGCCGCACTGGTGCACACGCCGCGGTCGTAGTTGATTACCCCAAAGCCGGAAACCAAAGCCCGCTTGGCATCCGCCACCTGCGTTGCCCCAGCCGTGCCCGTCACCTGCCGGATTGCCTCAACAAGCCCAATGAACCCGCCAGCAGCTCCGGCCTGACCAGCAGACAGCTGTCCGCCGGAGGTGTTGTGCGGAAAGTCACCGGAAACGGTCAGGTCTTTGTCCGCAATAAACCGAGCCGCTTCACCTTTCGCGCAAAAACCCAGATCTTCCAGCTGCATCATCACGATGACTGGATAATCATCATAGGTCTGAAGCAGATCCACGCTGCCTGGCCCATGGCCTGCCATGCCGTAAAGCTCATCAATATCCATCTCCCAGCCACCACGCATCTGGATTGGGTCTTCTGCAAAAGCATTGTGCCGCTCAATGGTCGCGCTGATATGCGCATGCGGAATCCCAGAGGCGACCGCATCTTCTTCGCGCATCACCAAAAAAGCTTCAGCACCAGCAACAGGCATCACGCAGTCAAACAGGGTAATCGGATCACTGATCTCACGCCCTGCCAGATAAGCCTCCATGGTCAGTGGCTTCTTCATCACCGCATTCTCATTACGCAACGCATTGTCCCGCTGAGAAACGCAGATCCGCCCAAAATCTTCGCGGCCCACGCCAAATTCGCGCATGTAATAGTCAGTCAGCAGCGCAAAGCAGGCATTCGGCCCGCCAGCGCCATAAGGGTAAGAGGCATCCTGCGCGAACCGTGAAAAGCTGGAGAGCATACGCCGGAAACTGTCCACGTGGTTGGTATCCCCCGCAACGCAAGCCACCACAGAGGCATCTCCGCATTGCACCGCCCGCGCAGCCCGGCGTAGCGCGCTTGGGCCGCTGGCGCCGCCCTGCGGAATATGATCCAGCCAACGCGGAACCAATCCCAGATGCTGGGTCAGGCCAACAGCCGTGTCAGGAAACAGCGAGAAGCTGGCGACAGAAAACCCGTCAATGTGGCGCGGTGTAAGACCGGCAGATTTGATCGACTTTCGCAGCGCTTTGGCAATCCACCAATGCGCGGTCTCTGTTGAATAACGTTCATAGGGCGTGCTGGCAGGTGCTGCCACGACAACCCCGTCATACCCCATGCGTTTGCGTGGCTTGATCATGAAACCAACTGCCTCCGCTTCAGGTAGATTGTGTCGAACGCCTCTGATGTTTCAAGCAGTTCAAGTGCCATCTGCTTTTGGGCTGCCCGCTGGATCTTCTGCGTGCCGGTTAGCTTTAAAGAGCTGCAAAACGCGATGTAGCCGGGCACTTTGTAATAGGCCATGCGCTCCAGCCCCCAGCGCACAATCGCTTCTGCAGCATCCTTCGTTTGTTCGCCGCGCCAGACAATCGATGCAAACACCTCATCCCCGCGAATGGCATCTGGGACAGGACAAACAGCAACCGCCTCAATATACGGATGCTGCATCAAGACGGACTCCACATCCACCGCTGCAATGTTCTCGCCACTGCGCCGGATCACATTCTTCTTGCGATCAACGAAGAAGAAATCCCCATCCTCATCCTGCCGAACAATATCACCCGTATGAAACCAGTTGGCTTTCCATGCCTCATCGGTCGCTGCTTCATCCTTGAAGTAATGCGAAAAGAACCCGACACGCGGATCATCGCCCTTGCGCCGTACCAGCAATTCTCCGGGCTCGGTTCCTGTAACAGGCACACCGTCATTACCCATAATGCACACATCCATCTCAGGGCCAGGCTTACCAAGGCAGTTCATGCCGCGCTTACGAGGCTCCTGATTGGCAGCAATCACAGATCCAGCACCGGTTTCCGTCATGGCCCACGCTTCCACCAGAGGAATACCAAAGCGCTCCTCAAACGGAACATGCAGCTTGGCATCAATGCCCGCCCCAAAGCCAAAGCGAACAGAATGGGCTTTGTCTTCCGGCACTTCTGGTAGGCTCATCAGGATTGATGGCATAACGCCCAGATAATGCAGGCAGGTTGCACCACTATCCCGCACATTCTGCCACCAAGAACGTGGGTGGAACCGGTCCAGAACTGTCAGGCACCCGCCAACAGCAATCATCGACATGGCAGAATAAGCCATCGCATTCATATGGAAGATGGGCAGCGGCGTAATCATCCGCTCGCCATCCTCATTCAGCGCACACGTGCCGCCTGCATTGGCGTACCAATGCCCCGCTTCCAGAAAGTAGCGGTTAGCCAGCACACAGCCTTTCGGGCTCCCGGTGGTGCCAGAGGTGTAGAGCATCGCCGCAGGGTCTTCTTGCGCAAGCGAATAGATCTCATCTGAAAGTGTGCGCACAACGGGCAGGGCATCATCCAGTGTGGCACAGGCAAAACCTAGCCCGCTATCTCGCGCAGCTTGCTCCATATCCGCTTTGCGCTCACGTGTTGAGATCGCCAGAACAGGCTCTGCATGTCTGCCGATGTATTCAAGCTCAGAGCTTTGCAGGTCAGGATTGATCGGAACAATCACCACACCAAGCGCATTCAGGGACAACCAGTGCAGAAAGAAGGCGGGGCGGTTTTCAAGCAGAACCAGAACACGGTCTCCAGCTTGAAGGCCAGCTTGCCGATAGCGCGCTACCGCACCCTGCGCCTGAACCAATGCTTCTGCGTAGGAGGTCTCTCCAGCCTCAATGCCGTAAAGCTCGGCAGTCTCAGGCAACGCATTCACAAACGGACGATCTGGCCACTTTTCAGCTGCATCACAAAACGCGCCGAAAACAGATTTATGCTCAATCATTCAAACAACCTGTTTTCTTAAATGAACAGCTGGATGTTGCCAAAGGCAGCATCACAGTTGAGCAGATCAACCCGCTTCAGTTTAATTTTCAGCTCGTCCTCCACCATCTCAAAATGATGGTGCACGGTGGCTGCCAGCAAGAACTGGTCATCGAGCCGCGTCTCCACATAATGAACGGCAGTGCGGGTGATAAACTGGCCCGCCTTCGGATCAAAAGCCTCGATGCTTGGGCGGTTCAAAACATGAGAGCAGCGGCTCTTGGGTTTTTGCGAAAAAGTGCGCAGGCCATTGAGGCGCTCAACACGAAGTTTCCGCAAAAATGCATCCTCATACATAAGCGAGGTCATGTTTTTCGGGTTGTCCTGCTGATAATCCAGCGGCATCCAGTAGTAGCTGTCAGAGCCCCAAAGCTCCAGCCACTCATCAAAGCGGCCTTCATCAATCACCCGGGCTTCATGGTAGACAAAGTCGATCAGGTCATCACGCGTCGGTAAGGTCACGAGCTTCGGCCTCCATGCTTGCAACAACAAACTTCTTCCAGGCGTGGAACTGATTGCGCATCTGGCGTTCCGTCGTCCCGTTCTCAACGGCTTCTTCATCCAGGTTTTCGTCAGCATCATAAAGGCGCTGCACATTCACCCACTCAAGTTCCTGAGAATGCAGGCCTTCCTGCGCACGCTCATACATCTCCAGATCATCGTGCCCAACAATGGAGGTTGGTGCGTTGATCAGGCGGTTGTACATGGCCGTGCGCTCAAGCAGCATGTCCGGTGCATCAACAAGGCGGAAGATATAGCTTTCAACCAGCGTCTTATTGGCGGCCAGTGGAATGAACACACGCAACTGCTGGATAGGGCCTTTGATCATGATGTTCGGGAAATAGACCGTGTTATGCCGGTTCTCACCCAAAATAGCCTTGGCACGTTCTTCGCCATAGGCCTCCACCATCATCTCCAGATAACCCGGAATAGCAGAGTAATCCGAGTGAATGGAATGATGCACACCTGTATGACCATGACCATTCGGCCACGTGCGAATACCCATATCCTCAAAGAACTCGTAGGGCGACATGAACGGCGCAATCACCTCCATCGCCATAGGCGTTTTGGTGTTCTCGTCCTTGTCTATGCTCTCCCAGATCTCAACCGCGGTGCCAGCTGAACTTTCATGAGCAACCATCGGGTGACAGGTGTCCGTCTGGTTATCGACCAGCATCTTCCAGTTGCAATTGTGCATGTAGCGCAGCGGTGGGCCAGCCACCTCTAGCTTCCCAACCGGAGAGCGGTCCACCATGTTATCGAGAGAGGAGAGGGAGCCGCCGAAGTACTCCTCAAAGCTGATGCCCTCTTGGTTCATGCGCACAAAGATAAAGCCGCGATAATTCTTCACCGCACCCACAGGCGGCAGACCGCTTTGCCCAGCCTCGCTCTGCTCAAAACCGGTGTCTTTGTACCCCTTCTTCAGCGGGATCGCGAGCAGTTTGCCATTGGTGCGGAACGACCACGCATGGTAAGGACAGCGGAAAAACTTGCCCGTATTGCCTGTACGATCAATGACGATCTTGGTGCCTTTATGCGGGCAGCGATTGTGCAGCACATACACCTCGCCATCCGTATGTCGTGCCAGCAAAATAGGCTGGGCAGCAACGTCGGTCGCGAAATAATCGCCAGCATTGGGCACCTGACTTTCATGCCCCACATAAACCCATGTGGAGGCAAACAGATGCTTCATTTCTAAGGCAAACACTTCATCGTCGATATACAGATCACGATGAACCTCAGCAGGGCGCACAAGGTCTGCCACCACCTGCGGATTATCTTTGTATTTCATGGTCATAAGCTCCCCTCCCAAAAAGCTTAGAGCGCATACTGACCGGAGCTAAAAATGCGTCCCTCCGGCAAATACGCAAAATTATCTTTTACAAATCCAGCACCAGTCGTTTGGACTTGGCGCGCGATACGCAAATATGCATCACGTCACCAGCCGCTTTCTCATCATCACTCAGCACCACGTCCCGGTGGTCTGGTTCACCCTCAAGCACATCCACCTGACAAATCCCGCAGTCCCCGCGTTGGCAATCGTAAACAAGGTCCACGCCGCCGTCTTCCAGCACATCCACGATGGATTTATCCTGTGGCACCCAAAACACCTCGCCAGAGGATTTCACCTCCACCTCAAACCCGTCACTAACATCATCGCCTGAAGACGCAGGGCTTGCAAACAGTTCAAAGTGGATTTGCTCTTTGCCAAAACCAGCAGACAGCGCCGTCTCGCGTACGGCTTCAATCATTCCCTTCGGACCACATACATAGATATGGCTGCGAGCATCGAGCGTTGGAATGAGAGCGCCAAGATCCAGACAGCGCACAGGATCGTCATCACTATGAATGTTCAATGCATCACCGCAAAGATCCGCAAGCTCATCCCTGAATGCCATCCCGTCCAGCGTGCGGCCAGAGTAGTGCAGGGCATAGGCTTTGCCTGCGCGCTTCAACGCAGCAGCCATGCTGATGATCGGCGTCACACCAATGCCGCCTGCAACCAGAACAACCGGTCTGTCGTCTGCAATCAGCGGAAAATCGTTCTTTGGCACGTCAACCTGAACAGTGTCACCCACCTGCAAAGAATGCATGTAAGCCGAACCGCCACTTCCGTCTTGCTCCAAAAGTATACCGAGCATGTATCGTTGATTCTCGTAGGGTAAGTTTTCACCAAAATCGATCAGAGAATATTGACGAGAAGAACCATCCTTAAGTTGAACTGCGATATGTGCACCAGCTTCAAATTGCGGAAGCTGCGCATTATCTTCGGCTTTGAGAACAAACTGTTTGATTTTTGGGGCGGCCGTCCGAACCCCCTCAATAATAAGTGTTTTCATGCTTTTTGGCGTCCTCCCTCAGAGCCAAAACAAGGAGAGTCTCCTCTCGCATAAATGAGAAATATAATATGCGATATCATATAAAACAATGTCAATGCATGAACTGGAAATAGTTTCCATTTCATATTTGTGCTTGATTAACCCACGGTATGTGTGCACATTTTTCTTATTCATCCTGTATTCTCTGGGGAGGGAGAACATGAATAAGAAACTCAAGATATTTGCAGCTGCAACTATTACCGCGCTCTCTGTCAGCGCATCTGCCATGGCGCAGGAAACCGTATTGCGCATGTCCAGCTGGCTACCACCGGCACACCCGATCGTAAAAGGCATGATGGTGCCTTGGGCGGCCAAAGTGAAGGAAGTCACAGAGGGACGCGTCTCTGTGCAAATCCTCGACGCACCGCTCGGCCCGCCACCAGCGCACTTTGACCTCGCCGCAAACGGCATTGCGGATCTCACCTACGGCGTGCACGGTTACACACCGGGCCGCTTTAAACTCACACAGATTGCAGAACTGCCTTTCCTTGCAACGGACGCCACCAGCCTGTCCGTTGCCTACTGGCGTCTCTATGAAAGCACGCTGGCAAAAGCCAACGAGCACCGTGGCTCAAAGGTTCTGGGCGTCTTCACCCACGGTCCCGGCCTGCTTTACACAACCGACCGTGCCGTCTCACCTTTGAGCGAGCTGAAAGGCGCAAAGATCCGCGTTGCTGGCAGCATCACCAACCAGCTGGTTCAGGCTATGGACATGGTCGCTATTCAGGCACCAGCACCGCAGTCCTATGAGATCCTGTCCGGCGGCATTGCTGACGGCATCGTGTTCCCGACTGAATCCATCCCGTTCTTCAAGCTGGATGGCCTGCTTAGCAATGGCCTGCGCGTAGAAGGTGGTCTGTACAACGTCTCCTTCTTCTTCATCGCCAACAACGCCAAGTTCTCCAGCTTGTCAGAAGCGGATCAGAAAGCCATTGAGGCCATCTCTGGTGAAGCCTTCTCCCGTCTTGCGGGCGCCGCTTGGAACGCTGCGGATGCATGGGGTCTGGAGCAGATGGAAGGCAAAGTGACCATTCACGACGCCACCGCAGAAGAGCGTGCTCAACTGGAAGAAGCCACCCGTCCAATGTTTGACGGTGTTGCCAAATCCTACGGCGAAAAAGGCATCGACTTTGAAGTTGCCATGGACATGCTCCAAAAAGAAGTTGCAGCGGTTGCCTCTGAAAAATGAGTGGGAATCTGGTTGATTTAGCAGCGCGCGCCCGACGAAAGCTTCGTTCGGGCGCCTCTGTGCTCTGCGGAATACTGCTTCTGGCGCTGGTCGCAGTAACGGTCATTGATGTGATTGGCCGTTACCTGTTTTCAAGCCCATTGCCCGGAGCGCCGGAATATACAGAACTGCTGCTCATGGCGGTGATCTTTACAGGCCTTCCAGCGGTGTGTCTGGATGACGGGCACATCACGGTAGACCTGTTCACCTCCAAGTTCAAAGGCGGAGTAGCCGCCCTGCAAATGTTCTTTTCACGCATGTTTGTAGCTGTGGTCCTGTCCGTTGTGGCCTGGGAGCTCTGGCAACACGGAACGCAGCTTGCAAGTTATCAGGAAGTGACGGTGTATTTACGCATCCCTCTTGCTCCATTTGCAAAAGCAGCCGGTGTCATTTGTGCGTTTTGCGCATTCATCACATTCGTGCTTGCCGTTTTGAGAATTCCTAGAGGTGTTGGGGGCGGTTCCTGATGGAATGGTATCTGGGTCTTGCCATCCTGATGGCATTGATTTTTGTAGGCGTGCCAATTGCTTTTGCAATGGCTGCCGTTGGTTTCTTCGGAGTGGCGTCCATCATTGGATTGCCTCCTGCTTTTCACCTTGTCGGACAGGTCTATTTTGACAGCGGTCGAAGCTACACCCTGTCGGTCGTGCCCCTGTTCCTGCTCATGGGCAATCTCATCGTCCAGTCTGGCATCGCCAGTGACATGTATACGGCGGCAAACGCCTGGTTGAGACACCGCAAAGGCGGTCTGGCCATGGCAACCATCGTTGCCTGTGGCGGCTTTTCCTCGGTTTGCGGATCGTCTTTAGCAACCACCGCAACCATGGCACGCGTCTCTCTGCCAGCCATGCGCCGATTTGGGTATTCGGACCGCTTGGCAACATCTTCCATCGCAGCAGGTGGAACGCTGGGTATTTTGATCCCGCCCTCCGTCATTCTTGTGATCTACGGCATTCTTACACAGCAAAACATCGGCGCGCTGTTCCTGGCTGGCATTTTGCCGGGCCTCGTCGGCGTCATCGGCTATATGCTCGCCGTGCGCTTGTCGCTCTTCATGTTTAAGGAGGAGCTGGAAGTTCAGAGCAAGCTGCCCCTGATAGAGCGGATCATCGCTCTGCGCGGTGTGTCATGGGCATTGCTTTTGTTTGTCTGTGTGCTGGGGGGCATCTATCTCGGCGTCTTCACAGCCACTGAAGCGGCTGGCATCGGAGCAGGCGGAGCACTGGTTCTGACTGCAATGCGGGGCAAACTAACCTATCGGGAGACGCTCAACACCTTATTCGAGACAGCCAAAACCACAGCTGTGATGTTCTTCATTCTGTTCGGGGCGCTCTATTTCCTGAACTACGTGAACATTTCCGGTCTGACGACGGACCTGCGCACATGGGTAAACGCCCTTGGCGTCGGGCCCTATGCCATCATTACCATGATCGTGCTGATCTATCTGGTGTTGGGGTGCCTGCTGGAAAGCCTGTCTATGGTCACGCTCACAGTGCCGATTCTCTTTCCAATCGTCACAGGTCTTGGGTTTGACCCGATCTGGTTCGGTATCTTCGTCATTATCGTCACGGAAATGAGTTTCATCACGCCTCCAATTGGCATGAACGTGTTTGTTATGCGCTCAGTTGCGCCTGAGGTGCCGGTCGAAAAGATATTTGTCGGTGTAGTTCCATTTGTTGCTATGGATGTTGTGCGCTTGATCCTGCTAATTGCAGTTCCGGGACTCGCACTTATCATTCCGTACTCAATGTAGCGCGACAAAAACAAAAGAAGAGGCTGGCCGGTGGACGCAGACCTGAATGAAATCGACACTCATGAAAAGGAAACCGGCTTTGTAGACGGTTACCTTTTGTATCTGCTGGCATCGGCAAGCCATCTGGCAAGCGGGCAGTTTCACGAAGAAATCCGGGGCGCAGGCGTACGCGTCCCGGAATGGCGCGTACTGGCGTGTCTTCGAGACAATGACGGCCAGATGGTCACTCAGTTGGCCCGCTTCGCTTTGATGGAGCAATCTCACCTCACTAAAACCATTGATCAGATGACAGAAAGAGGGCTGGTGACACGCCGCTCTGATGAAGCAGACCGCCGCCGTGTCCGCATCTTTTTGAGCGAGAAGGGCAGGGAACTCGCCGGTCAGCTCGTCACGCAGGCCAGTGCTCATGAAGAGCGGTTGATCCGTCAGCTTGGCATGAATGATATTACGCAGGTGAAAGGTTTTCTCTCTCGCATGATCGAGACTCTCGAAAACAATGAATGATCACATATTTACGCTATAATCTACAGGATTGCAGTTGATATAAATATGTAAATGCATATAATCACTTCAAGCTCTACGAGAGAGGTGGGGCTTGTTCAAAAAAGAAAGAGTGCACCACATGAACGAGATTCTCGGTGATCAAGCTCCCGAAACTGAACAGGACGGACAATACTCAAAACCTGTATCCACGCCGAGAACTCTGGGAGAGGTCGGGCTGGGCCATTTTGCGCCCTATCTGATGAACCGGATTATGGGCAGATACAACGAGAGTCTGCGCGAAAAACTGAGCAGATCAGGGTTGTCGGTCGCCAAAATGAGAGCACTTGCTGTGTTGTCAGTCGTGGACGGGCTGATGATCAACGAACTCTCGGTTTATTCGGTGATCGAACAATCGACTTTGAGCCGCACGCTGGACGCGATGGAAAAGGAAGGCCTGATCCACCGCAAGGCCAGCGAGCAGGACAACCGCGTGCGCCATATTTTTCTGACAGAGGCTGGACGGTCTGCCTTTGCTGAGATGTGGCCGCATATGCGCGACGAATACAGCACAATGTTCACTGGCGTCTCGCAAGCCGAGCATGACGCCTTTTTGGTGACACTACGCAAGGTGCTGGCAAACATACGAAAGCACGACTTCTAGGGCGCGTTTCTCTTCATTGAGTTCGCACCAACTGGATCTGTCATGCTTTCTGGGGAGAGAGAATGGCAGAAAGATCTTTTGTCAAAGAGGTCGAAAAACTTCGCGCAGGTGAGGGCGAAGTGTTCCGCGGTGAAGGCATTCTGGCCATCACCAAAGCACTGCTGGAAAATGGTGTTGGCTATGTTGGCGGCTATCAGGGCTCGCCCATCAGCCACCTCATGGATGTTCTGGCTGATGCGCAGGATATTCTTGGCGAGCTGGGCGTGCACTTTGAAGCCAGCGCCAGCGAGGCTGCCGCCGCCGCCATGCTGGCCGCGTCCGTTCACTATCCCATTCGCGGCGCAGTCACCTTCAAATCAACAGTCGGCACCAACGTTGCCTCTGACGCATTGGCAAACCTGTCGTCCGGCGGTGTCACCGGTGGTTCCCTTGTGATTGTCGGAGAAGATTACGGCGAAGGTTCTTCCATCATGCAGGAGCGCAGCCACGCCTTTGCAATGAAAAGCCAGATCTGGCTGCTCGATCCGCGTCCCAATCTGCCATCCATCGTCAAAGCTGTTGGCGATGGTTTTGAGCTATCCGAAGCCTCCAACACACCGGTTATGCTTCAGGTGCGCATCCGCAGCTGTCATGTCCATGGCGAGTTCACCACCAAAGACAACAAGCGCCCATCCATGAGTGTGGCAGAAGCGCTGGAGAACCCAAAGCGTGACCTGAACCGCATCGTCTTGCCCCCAGCCTCCTTCCTCCATGAACAGGAGAAAGTGACAAAGCGCTTGCCTGCCGCGTTGGATTATATTCAAACGCATAAACTGAACGAGCTGTTCGGCCCTCAGGGTCGCAATGTCGGGATTATCCTGCAAGGCGGTATGTATAACGGCGTCATCCGCGCATTACAGCGTTTGGGCCTTGCCGACATCAACGGCGAAACGCAAATCCCGCTCTACGTCATGAATGTAACCTATCCGCTTGTTCCAGCTGAAATCACCGAGTTCTGCCGCACCAAAGAGGCCGTGCTGGTGGTGGAAGAGGGCTATCCTGATTATCTGGAGCAAGCCGTCGGCGCCATGCTGCAAAAGGAAGGCCTCACCACCAAACTGGAAGGGAAAGGGCCATTCCCCGAAGCTGGTGAATATACCGGACAGGTGATGCTGGACAGCATCCAGACCTTCCTTGCAACCCACTGCGATGCGTTGCCCGGCAAAGGACGCGCACCAAACACACCTGGAGCCCTGCCAGATATCAAAGAGCTGCAAGAGGTCGTTCCCATGCGCCCGCCCGGGTTCTGCGTGGGGTGTCCGGAACGCCCAATTTTCGCTGCCACCAAACTGGTGGAAGATGAACTTGGCCCGCATCACATAGCTTCCGATATCGGCTGCCACCTGTTCTCCATCATGCCCCCTTTTGGCATTGGCTCCACCACCATGGGGTATGGACTAGGCCCGGCCTCGGCCTCTGCATTCAACACAACAAAAACGGATCGCAGGTCCATCTCGTTCATGGGAGACGGCGGCTTCTGGCACAATGGCCTGACCACCTCTATCGGCAATGCGGTCTTCAATCAAAATGACGGCGTGATCGTCATTGTCGACAATTACTATTCAGCGGCCACAGGCGGGCAGGACATCCTGTCCTCAAGGGCAAACAACAAAAGCAAGTCCACCAAACACCCGATCACCGAAGCGGTGAAAGGCGTCGGTGTCAAATGGGTTCGTCAGCTTGACCGCACCTATGACGTCACCCAGATGCAATCAATCCTGAAAGAAGCGCTGACCACTGATGTCAAAGGACCAAAAGTCATCATCGCGTCTTCAGAATGCATGCTCAACAAACAGCGCCGCGAAAAGCCGATCATCAATCAGGCCGTGAAAGAGCAAAAGCGCGTCGTCAAAACCCGCTTTGGTGTTGATGAAGATGTCTGTACAGGGGATCACGCCTGTATGCGCTTATCCGGCTGCCCGTCGCTGACAGTCAAAGATCTGGATGACCCGCTGCGCGATGATCCCGTCGCGCATATCGACCAGAACTGCGTGGGTTGCGGCAATTGCGGGGAGGTTGCGGACGCCGCCATCCTCTGCCCATCCTTCTATCAGGCCGACACCATTCACAACCCAAGCAAAACCGAACGCTTCTTCAGTAAGATACGCGGTCGCATCATTTCTGCGCTGCAAAACTGGCGAGAGCGCCGATCTCTGATCATTGAGGAGGCATAAGTATGGATATCGACACTCAATGGCAGGCTTTGGGAACAGGCGAGGATGAAACCCGCACTATCACGAAAATCGCTATTTTCGCTGTTGGCGGGCAGGGCGGTGGTGTCCTCACAGACTGGATCGTCAACTTAGCTGAAGCCAACGGCTATAAAGCCCAGTCCACCTCTGTCGCAGGTGTCGCCCAGCGCACGGGCGCAACGATCTATTACGTTGAAATGGCACCAGACACTGGCAAAGCCCCCGTCTTCTCTCTCAGCCCAGCGCAAGGCGATGTCGACATCGTCATTTGCGCGGAGCTCATGGAAGCAGGCCGCGCTGTTATCCGTGGTTTCGTGACTGCTGATAAAACCACGCTCATTGCATCATCTCACCGCATTCTGGCGGTCTCGGAAAAGATTGTGCCGGGCAAAGGGGAGCAGGACAGTGATGTCGTCCTCTCTCGTCTCGGAAATGCCTCCCAAAAACTGGTCGCCTTCAATATGGAAGAGGTCGCTGCAGACAATGGCAGCGTGATCTCCTCCAGCCTGTTCGGCGCACTTGCCGGTTCAGGCGCATTGCCATTTCTCAAAAGCACCTATGAAGACACCATCCGCAAAGGCGGTAAAGGCGTCAAAGCAAGTCTGGCCTCCTTCAATGCGAGCTTCGAGCACGCCCAGTCATCAGCTGCTGCTGGAAGCGCTGGTACCAAGCGACCAGAACAACCAAAGTCTGAGAAGGCACTCACAGTCCGCGGGCCTGAGAAGAAACGCGCAGCCTGGCAACTGCTTTTATCCCGCATTGAAGCGCTTCCAAAACAGGTTCACGAGATGGCGCTGGCAGGGCTGCGCAAGACCGTTGAGTTTCAGGATCTGGAATACGGTGAGGAGTATCTCAATCACCTCGAGATTGTACTCGCAAGTGATACCGAAAATGGCAATTGGGAGTTCACCAGAGTTGCGGCCAAGTATATCGCAAATGCTATGTGTTATGACGACACGATCCGTGTTGCCGACATAAAAACGCAAAAAACACGCTTGCAACGCGTTGAAAGGGAAGTCCAGTTAGGAGCCGAAAACCAGCTGGAACTGACCGAATATCTCCACCCGCGCATGGAAGAAATCTGCGGAACTCTGCCAGTTCGACTTGGTAAATGGGTCGAAGCCCATCCTAAAGTGTTCAACTGGCTGGATAGAAGGGTGAACAAAGGGCGACGCATAAGAACGCACTCCGTTCGAGGCTTCCTCAGCCTCTGGCTCATCAGCAGTCTGAAACCCTGGCGTCGCCGTTTTCTGCGCCATGAAATTGAGACAGAACATCTCCAGAACTGGCGGGATCTTGCGATTAAGACCGTGTATTCGGACTATGATCTTGCTGTTGAGATCCTCACTTGCCGCCGGCTCATCAAAGGATATTCGGACACACATAAACGCGGGCACTCCAAATTTGACCGGGTTCTTTCCTCTCTCACACTCCTGAAAGACAGAAAAGACGCCGCAGATTGGCTCAGACGTCTCAGAGAAGCCGCGCTTTTGGATGAAAAAGGCGAAGCTTTGGAAGGTGCAATGAAAACAATTCAAACCCTCTGATTGAAAACAGGGGGAAAGAATGTCGCATTTGAAATTTTTCCTCCGATTATAATTAATGTATGCATTTGTGTGCCTTAGCGAAAATACGGTGTTTTTTTGAGCGCACAAAATGCGCGTGCAAGGGGCATATTGTCATCATCCGAGGACAGGTGAACGCATTAGATTCAGGCATACACCTGAATGCAATTTTACTTATGCGAATTACTCAAATGACGCCAAAGTACCTCTAGGTCAGTGATATACGCTTGGGAAACAGTGTGTTGACTGCATATATTAGAATGCGCGTATATTGCGTGAGCTGCAGGTCTGACGAAGAGCCAAAGCTGATTAATAGGAATTCAGTGAAAAATCCTATTTAATATAATTATTTACAGCGCCGCGGCAGATTGTTGCACGCTCACTGGGGTCTCGCGCTATTAAACTGAAGTCGTATTCAGTATCGCTGCGTTATTATGGCGCGCAGGATGTGTATTAAAACGTATGGTCTTAAAATTTTAACATAAGTATATCAGGTCCCCGTCCTAGAGAGATTGGGAAATTCTCCTAGGGCACATGAGTGTGCACATGGGGAAATAAAAGAAATGTCAAGCATCAATGCGACCGAAGTCGAAGTCGCCCCGAAAGAAACGGTTAAATATACAAAAGAAGATCTTACCTGGTCTTTGTCCATGTTCGGTACCGCCGTCGGTGCCGGTGTTCTGTTTCTTCCAATCCGTGCAGGTCTTGAAGGCTTCTGGCCGCTGATCCTGATCGCAGCTCTCGTAGGTCCAATGACCTACTTCTCTCACCGCGCACTGGCTCGCTTTGTTCTTTCCTCCAAGAACAAAGACGCAGACATCACAGACGTGGTTGAAGAACACTTTGGTAAAGCAGCAGGCTTGCTGATTACCTTCTTCTATTTCTTCGCGATTTACCCAATCGTGTTGATCTACGGTAACGCGATTACCAACACCATCGACAGCTTCATCGTCAACCAGTTGGCAATGCCTGCAGTTCCACGCTGGCTCCTCTCTGGTATTCTCGTTGCAATGATGATGGGCGTCATGATCCTTGGTCGCCGCCTGATGCTCGTCGCAACTGAGCTTCTGGTGTACCCACTGGTGATCATCCTGTTTGGTATGTCTGTATACCTGATCCCATCCTGGTCATTTGAAGCCATGAGCTTCGACATGATCCCGGAAACCGGCACTTTGCTGACAGTGGTGTACCTCACCATTCCAATGCTTATCTTCTCCTTCAACCACAGCCCAGCCGTCTCCTCCATGGCTCTGGCTCAGCGCGAAGCACATGGCGATAACGCAGTTGCAAAGTCCGACATCATCTTGAAGCGCGCATCTGTGATGCTCCTCGGTTTCGTTATGTTCTTCGTATTCAGCTGCGTTCTCGCACTGACACCTGAACAGCTGATGGAAGCAAAACAGCAGAACCTGCCAGTCCTGTCTTACCTTGCAAACGTGTTTGACAGCCCACTGATCTCTTTCATGGGGCCACTGGTTGCGTTCCTTGCAATCTTCTCTTCCTTCTTCGGTCACTACCTTGGCGCAAAAGAAGGTCTTGCAGGCATTGCTAAGAAAGCTGCTCCAAAAGCTGTTGAAGGCTTGGGCGAAAAGAAATTCAACACACTGCTTGTTGCATTCTTCTTCTTCTCCGTCTGGGGTGTTGCAATCATCAACCCATCCGTTCTTGGTATGATTGAAGGCCTGGGTGCTCCGTTCATCGCAGCAATCCTGTTCCTGATGCCAATGTACGCAATCAAAAAAGTCCCAAGCATGAAGAAGTACGACGGTGCGCTGTCCAACATCTTCATCACCATCATGGGCATTGTCGCAATCTCTGCGATCGTAAAAGGCCTCTTCTAAGAAGGCCAACTAACAAAAATGAACCGGTGTCTTCGGACACCGGTTTTTCTCTCCCACTGAGGTTCACGTTATGTTCAGCGTTTTTGACATCTTCAAAATCGGTGTAGGTCCATCCAGCTCCCATACAGTCGGGCCTATGAAAGCGGCAAAGCAGTTCATTGATAGCCTGCGTGCTCAGGATAAACTGCGTGATGTGACGCGTATTGCAGTTGACATATACGGCTCTCTGTCTCTGACAGGCAAAGGCCACCACACAGACACAGCAATTATTATGGGGCTTGGTGGCAACTCTCCGGAAACCGTTGATATTGACAGCATTCCAGAGTTCATTCAGCGCGTAGAACAAACTGGTCGCCTCCCGGTTGGCATGCATTGCCACGTGGTTGACTTCCCGAGTGATGCGATCACATTCAACCGTCCAGCACTTGAGTTGCACGAAAACGGCATGTCCATCCATGCCTTTGCAGGTGGAGAAAAGATCTTCTCCAAAACCTACTATTCCATCGGCGGTGGGTTCATCGTGGATGAAGAGAATTTTGGTAAGGCTTCAGAAAACGAAGTTTCAGTGCCGTATCCATACAAATACGCTTCAGAATTGCTGGAGCATTGCCGCCAAAATGGTATGAGCATTTCCGCGCTTGTTCTGGAGAACGAAAAAGCATTCCGCAGTGAAACAGAACTGCGTGAGAGCTTTGGTCGTGTCTGGAATGTGATGCGCGATGGCATAGAGCGTGGCAGCAACACGGAAGGTCTGCTGGCAGGCCCGCTCAAAGTCCCACGCCGTGCAGCAGCACTACGCCGTCAGCTGACGGCAACAGAGCGCAGCAGCAACGATCCTATGGCGACGGTTGACTGGGTCAACATGTTCGCGCTGGCCATATCAGAAGAAAATGCAGCAGGTGGCCGAGTTGTAACAGCACCAACCAATGGTGCTGCAGGCATCATTCCTGCGGTTCTCGCGTACTATGACAAGTTTATCGAACGTCTTGAGCCTGAGCACTACACAAAGTTCTTCCTCGCCTCAGGTGCCATTGGAGCGCTGTATAAGACCAATGCATCCATCTCCGGTGCAGAAGTTGGCTGTCAGGGTGAGGTTGGTGTTGCGTGCTCCATGGCAGCAGCAGGCCTTGCAGAGCTGCTGGGTGCGAGCCCGGCTCAGGTCTGCATTGCAGCTGAAATCGGTATGGAGCACAATCTGGGCCTCACATGTGACCCTGTTCTCGGACAGGTTCAGGTGCCTTGCATCGAGCGCAATGCAATAGCCTCTGTAAAAGCGATCAACGCAACACGTATGGCTATGCGCCGAAACTCAGATCCATGTGTTTCTCTCGATAAAGTCATCGCGACCATGTACGAAACCGGCAAGGACATGCTGGCAAAATACAGAGAAACCTCACAGGGTGGTCTTGCGCTTAAAGTGGTGCCGGTCGCAGCAGAGTAAGCAGCAACCAATGTGTTTAAGATAGGAAAGCTGGCCTTTAGGTCAGCTTTTTTTTGTTTTGCTCAGCCATTTTGCGGAAACACTTAAAACTGCAAGAACACTCGGAACGGGCCACTAACCCATGTTTGGTACTCCCAAAAGAAAAAAGGGAGAAACCCATGAAATCCTTGCTACTGGGTGCAACGATCATCGGATTGGCCATGCCGACAGTCCTCGCTCAAGACAAGCCTGTCACGATCGTCAGTTACAACGTGCAAAATCTCTTCGACACCATTGATGATGAGAACAATCCACGAGATGATACCTACCTTTCCAAAGAAGCAAAAGAAGCCCGTGGTAAGGATCATGAAGACGCTTGTGAGAGCTATAATGATAAAGGTTCCCACTATTACAAACAATGCATTGAGTTGAACTGGGGCGAGGAAAGCTACAAGCAAAAATTGATGACACTGGGCGCTGTCATTCGTTCCTTCCCGGAAACACCGGACATTCTGGTTTTACCTGAAACAGAAAACAAAAAGGTGCTTGATGATCTGGTCAACAAAGCACTGGCCGGTCTGGACTATACCTCTGTCATTCAGCTGGACACCTCCAACAATGAGCACAATCGGGGTATCGATGTTGGCATCATCTCGCGTTTGCCGCTTAAGGGAGAGCCGGAGACAATTAAGGTGTTTGGCGAAGATGGCGACAATCCCCACGATTGCCAGCCAACGCGGGATATTGTGAAAGCTCAGTTTGAGATGCCAGACGGCGAAACAATGCATGTCTTCGGTGTTCATTTTCCATCTGGCGCGGCCTATCAATGCCGGAAAGATGCGATGGAAGTGCTGAACAAGGAACGCGCAAAGCTTCCTGATGACGCAAATGTGGTTGCTGCTGGTGATTTCAATTTCAATTGCACAGACATTCAAAATGGGGAGTTTCAGGCCCTGGCGAGAGAAGGGAACTGGAGTTATCCGCCTGAGATAGTCGGGTGTGCAGCCCCGGGCAGCGCATTTTACTACAAGGATCAGAGCTGGTCCTTCTTGGATATGATCCTCGTTTCTGGTGCATTGCGTCCGGATCAGGACAGTAACAGTACATGGTTTGCTGATCTGGGCAGCTTCCACACAGTTGTCACGCACCCGAGCCAGTACGCACAGGATGCAAGAAACAGAGTACGCCCGAAGCGTTTTAATCCAGACAATAATCAGGGCGCCAGCGATCACTGGCCAGTCCTGATGCGGTTCCTGAAACGTTTCTGATAGTCGCTTACAACACTGCAAAAAAAAGAACCGGCCTGAACATTCTGGCCGGTTCTTTGCTGTTTAAGTTACGGGGCGGATCAGGTCTTATAGAGCTTCAGATCTGCCGTGATTTCACGGTGTACGAGCTCAATTTGCGCTGACATCGCATCAACAACGGCTTCCATTTCTGAATGACGTTGCCCTGCAGACCACTTCTCGATCTTGGGGTTTTCCGGCTTGTCTGTCACCGGAGAGTAGGCATCCAAAGCCTTCTTCAGGTTATCCAGCTCGGTATCAACCTGTGTGGCATAATCAAACACCGCTTTCATACCATCCGGTTTGCTCAGTTGCTCATCCCGCACTTCTGGGTACTTGAATGGGTCGCCATTGCAAAGGTTATGCAGCTCCTTGATGGAACGATCAATGTTTGGTGTCAGACAACTGTCTGTGGCCATTCGTGGATAGGCTCGCGTAGTAGCTGCCTTCTTGAACAAGAACCAGGACTTCAGGGTCAGATCAGGCGTACAAGGATGCCAGTTCTCCACCTTTGGTACGCGGCGCAGCACAACAGGATCATCGCTGTAAAGCGTCTCAAAGTACCGCACAACTGCAGAACATACATCTGTGCTGGAAACCAGCACCTCCGGCGTCAAACCACTGTTCCGGCCAACCTGACGGGCAATTGGGTCTTTTTCCTCCACAATCCCGTAGGCAAGCACACACTTGGCAAGCGTGGAATTGCCTGCAATCGCAGCACGTGCCGCTTTACGGTTTGCAGGGTCCATCCGCGCTTCCTGATACTTCTTCCAGCCATAAATAATCTTCGCGCGGCCATAGGTTTTATAACCGAAATCAGATAGCGCACGGCCCATGTTCATACCTGCCGAGATACCGGCTGAAGCCTGTGTCGCATCAGCCAAGCGCGCAATTTCAGCGGCAACACCAACAACGGAGAAGAAGGTGTTCAGCGTCTTCTGGCTCACCTGAATAGCGGCCTGTGTATGTCGCTCTTTGATGGCATGGTAATAGACCGAATTACTTGCTTCAGCCATGTTGACGTTCTTACGCCATTTCTCGACCTCAGCAGATTTCTTCGCCAACGCGATCGCATCGATGGTCAATTTTCTGATCGCTTCTGCAAGGCCTGTTGCTGGGAAGATCGTTGTGACAGCCTTCACACCACCACTTGCAATGGTCTCGATCATCTTGATCTTCATTTGAGAGGCTTTGATATCAGCAAGCAGAGTGTCGATGGCCTTCAAAGATTTCTCAACGGCCTTTTCATCATTCGGATCATCAGGTGAGGAAGCTTCTGCAATAAGATCTTGCAGAGCCTTGTGCTCTTCATCTGCGCGCTTCTCGATTTCGTCCATGTAAGCTTTGCGCTCTTTGGGATCAGCAAGCTTTTCCTTCAGACTAGCAAGCGCATTGCCTGTTTTTTCTTCTTCGATCTTTTTCAGCGCAGCTGCTGTATTCTTCTTGACGATTTCGGCGTCTTTTTCATCGCGACCTGGCTTCTTCAACTTATCGAGACCACCAGTCAGCAGAGCGTTGACATTTGCCATAATGTCTTCGTCAGAAAGAAGCTCCATGCTCTTCTCAACGCTCTGGACACCCGCACTTGGACCAGCAAGTTTCAGCTTTTTCTCAAGAATTTGCTGCGGTGTCAGACCCTCAGTCTCAGCCTCGCCTTCTTCAGTCAACTCACCTTGATCTGGCTGAATCTTACCCGTAATGGCATCACCAATGGCATCAGAACCAGTCGCGCTGGCAAGGTTTGCTAAGCCTCCTGTGAGGGCTTCTGCAAAGGCTTGATAGTCGCCATCAATCAACGCTTTTGTCGCTGTACCGGCATCAGTCGTTGCAATCATTGCAGCTTTAAGCGCTTCACCAACAATCTCGGGAGTAGTGGATTCCGTACCGCTCAACTGCGAGCCTGACGAAATTGCCGTGGAGAGGGAATCTGCCAGGGTTCCGATGATGGACATCACCGCTTCTTGCTTGGCGTCTTTGTCAGGAGCTTGTGTAGCCTGCAAAATTTTCTCTGAAACGCGTCCGCCAGCCATAGCAACATCAATCAGGCCAGAAACACCTTCAAAGATATTGCCGTGGTCATCCTCGCCTTTGCGGTCAGACGCGGATTTGTCAAAAGCAGCGCCAGCAGAGAGAACCTTTTTGATCTCTTCACCAATCATCTCGCCAGCTTCGTTCGCAAAGCTCAGCTTATCTGCGGCTGTTTTGCCTTTCTGCTCAGAAAAGACAATACCTTTTTCCGCAGCTGCAAGACCAGTGTCGAGCAATGTAGTGGTTGCAGTAAACAATGCACGCTGTTCAGCCACCCAATTGGCGTCCTTTGAGAGATTTTCTCCCAGCGAGTTCAAGGCTGAATCAATATTGGTTACTTTCTGAAGCTGATCTCCATACTTCCCGGCATCTTTTGCTGCTTTGATGACATCCTCTGAGCTTGCATTCGCATCCATGCCAAGAGACTTGCGCAAATCGCCTGTTACTTGGCCTTTCTGATTGTTCAGGACATCCTGTTTGGCAGAAATCTGGTCTTTGTCAGGTGCATCACCTGCAACTGTATTCAGATTGGCCAGAGTGATTGCATTGGATCCGATAGATGAGGCAAGCGTCACGACATCACGCGCAAAACCAATGGCTTCTAACGTATTTTCGTGTTTAGAAGCGGTTTCGCTATGTTCATCGAGCTTTTGCTCATAGATTTTTGCACCGCCCTTGAACATCTTCTCAAACTGGCTGTAGCGGGATGGGACCAGGTTTGATGGAATGATCCCTTCACGAACCAGCGGAGTCCAGAGTTCACGTGTGATGTCCTCTTCCGAGAACATCTCATTACCATCTTTATCTTTGGCCGCGATCATCTCTGCCTGTCGTGCCAGAATACGTTCAAAGGAAGCGTTAAGCTTCTTCAGCGTTTCAGCATTGATCTCGCCGCTATCAGCGCGAATGTCAGCACGCGTGTCTATCTCGGTCTGCATGTCCCCGGTCATCCAGGGCATCTTTGTGCCAGAGCCGGGGAGCTTGAACCATTTTTCATTCCGCGCCAGCGTTACTTCAAAGTTCTGTGCCTCGCGAATGGTTTCTTTGTCTCCATCCAGCTTGGCCATAATGTCGGTCAATCGTCCAGCTTTGGCTGCAACACGTTCGGCATTTTGTTCAAAATTGCCGGCGCCTTGTTGCGCTGTTTTGAGCCAATCGAGCTGTTTTCCGGTAAGGGGCATGACAAACTCCAACGTGTTCAGGAGAACGGGTTAAGAACTATAAGTCTTCACATCTGCTCTGGCATCGCGGAGGATCAACGTTGCTTGTGCTCGCAAAGAATCCGCGACTTCCATCATTTCGGTATGTAATCGGCCACCCGTCCAAGCCTGTGTCTTCTTGTCTTTTGGTTCAGCAGTGACTGGGCGATATCCCTTGAACTCCAGTTCAAGAGTCTCAAGATGCTTTTGAACATCCTGAGCATAGGTCAGGATCTTTTCCTGCCAGTTATCTTCGGAAATCATGTCATCCCGAACAGAAGGGTAGTTGAACGGATCTCCACCACACAAGGTGTGCAGTGCCTTCAAAGCTTGCTCGATAGCTGGTGTCTTACAGCTTTCTTTAGCCATCAAAGGATAGGCTTTCTTGGTTGCTGCACGTTTAAAGCTGAACCAGCTCTTGAGCGTCAGATCCGGTGTTCCAGGGTGCCAGTTTGCAACCTTCGGAACACGCCGCAGGACAACAGGATCTTCACTGTAAAGCGTCTCGAAATACCGCACCACCGCAGCGCAAACATCACTGTTTGACACCAGGACTTCGGGTGTCAAACCGCAGTTGCGTCCAACTTGCTGTGCAATCGGGTCCCGTTCTTCAACAATGCCGTAGGCAAGCACACACTTGGCAAGTGTCGAGTTCCAAGCAATAGCCTCACGGGCCTTCTTGCGGTTCTCTGGATTTTTGCGGGCATCAAGATACTTCCGCCATCCAAAAACGACCTTAGCGCGTCCGTAAGTTTTATAGCCAAAATCAGAGAGCGCCTGACCCATGTTCTTTGCAAGAGAAAGCCCCGTAGAGGCTTGCGTTGAATCTGCCAGGCGCGTGGCCTCTGTAGCCACGCCAATGATAGATAGGAAGGTATTGATTGTCTTCTGACTGACTTGAACCGCGGCCTGTGTATGGCGCTCCTTACAAGCGTGGTAATAGGGCGAATTGGCGGTTTGAGCCATTTTCACGTTTCTGCGCCACTTTTCAACTTCAGCAGCTTTCTTACCAAGAGCAACTGCGTCAAACGCAAGTTTTCTGCAAGCCTCAACCATGCCCGTTGCCGGAACAACACGCACCAGAACCTGAACACCACCCTTGGCAATCTTTTCAATCAGCTTATACTTCATTTCAGAGGCTTTGATGTCAGCAATCAGTCTTTCGACCGCTTCCATTGATTTCTGAAGAGCCTTCGTGTCTTCAGGATCAGGAGGAGGGGAAGCCTCCTCGATCAGGTTTTTTAGCGCTTTTGTTTCTGCTTCCACATCCGCTTCGAGCTTTTCCATAAACTCTTCGCGTTCTTTCTTGTTGGATTGCTTCTTCTTAAAATCGGCAAGTGCGTCCCAGGATTTCTTCGCTTCCATCTTCTGAATGGCAGCATTCGTTCGCTTTACCGTTTCAGCATCCATCTTCTTCTTGTCATTTGCCTCACGGAAGGCATCCTGCATTTCACGCATATTATTCGTGATTTTGTGCAAGTATTGTGGATCATGAAAACCATCAAGAAACGCCTCGCGCTCCGTTCGTTTAAACGTACAACCAGATCGTTCCAGCTTGCGATCCATAAGTTCGCGGGCTGAGAGCTCACTAAGTTCTTCTTTTTCCTCATCAGTGTTGAGAGGAAGATCAGGCTTGGCCATTGCGGCGAGGGGGCCTGTGGTAGCAGAAGAAGCTAGCTGCATTAAACCTAGAACAAGGGATTCAGAAAAGGCTTTGTAATCCTTATCTTTGAGCGCTTTAACAGCAGTGCCGGTGTTGACACCTAAGACAAAAAAAGCCTTGATTGAAACACCAATGAGTTCGGTCTGGTCATTTTCATTTCCAGGACCAGGCCCAGGATCACCGTAGGCATATGCTTTGCTTTCATCCTTGAGAGTCAGTGCAGAATCTTGTTTACCCGTATCGATATGGCCTTGAACGTCACCTGCTGCAAAAAAAGCCTCAGCAAGGGAGTCTGCGATAGAACCGGCAATTTGCAAAACCGCATTCTCTCGCTCTTTGTTCGTTTTTGCTTGCGTTGCTAAGGCAATCTTCCGCGCAACCTGGTTGGCTTCAATCGCGACACTCACAGCACCTGCAGCATAAGAAATATTCTGGAGCGTATCCTTATCTGCAGCGCCTTCAAATTCTATCTGGTCGGTGGTTTGGTGCTCTTCTTGCTCGTAGGTTTTGCCTGTTGCTTCCAATGCAAGCTTAAGTTGGCCAGCAACGATATCAGCAGCGTCTTGGGCAAAGGCGAGTGTGTTTCTTGCGTTCTTTTGTCTTTCCGAAAACTGGATACCTTTTTCTGCCATGGCAAGACCGCCATCCAGCAACGACGTGGACATCGTCAGTAAAGCTTTTTCCTCTTCGAAAAGCTTGTTTTGCCCCATCAGCTGCTCAACGAGCTGTGATTGGGCTGCTTCTACATTCTGGTAGCTTTTGATCTCGCAACTATATTCACCACGTCGGGCTGCCTCTTCCAACACCTCTGCATCCGAAGTGTTTGCACCCATTTTAAACTCAGTCCGAAGGTCTCCGGCAATCTGATCCTGCTTCCCTTTCAGGACCTGACGTTTGGCTGCAATTTCGCGTTTTTCTGCCAGTGAGCGAGATTGGTCTTCAAAGTTGGCAATGGTCAGCGCGCTACTGCCAAGACTTCCGGCCAGTGAGACGACATCACGCGCAAACCCAATGGCTTCAAGCGTATTCTCGTACTTTGATGCCGTTTCACTATGTTGCTCCAGCTTCCCTTCATAGATCTCAGAGGCACCCTGGAACATCTGCACAAATTGACTGTATTTATCCGGAACAATGTTGGAGGGAATGATCCCTTCACGAACCAGAGGTGTCCAAAGTTCCCGTGTGATATCTGCATCACTGAAAAGCCGTGTCTTCCCATCCTTCTTCTTTGCCGCAATCATCTCGGCCTGCCGCTCGAGGATTTTACCGAAAGCAGCATTGAGCGCATCAACATTTTCAGATTGAATGAGAGGCGTTTCAGAAGTCACGTCCGCGTAGGAATCAACCTCGGTTTTCATGTCGCCGGTCATAAAGTCCATTTTGCTTTTTTGCAGCTTACGCTTAAAAACATTTGGACTTCGGGCGAGCTCAATTTGAAAATCCTGAGCTTGGTGAATAACCGACTTATCTGCATCCAATTTAGCTAAAATATTGGTCAGTTCTGCAGATTTCTTCTCTTCGTTTTCACTATCAGATTCGAAGTTCTCCACGCCGCCTTGGGCCTGTGAGAGCCAGTCAATTTGAGACGGAGTTAACGTCATGACAAACTCCAGTGTGGGATCGTTTTCGATCCTTCTTGTTTTATCTTAGCCGCCGAGAGAGAGCAGCTTCACTTCCAGCTGAATCAGCTCAGGACGCAGTATGTTCAGATCATTCGGCAGATCGCTGAAGGGGTGTCGCATATAGAGCTGAATAGCCTGACTGTTGTCCAGTTGCGCAATTAGTGGCCGCACTTGCCTTAGGGCATTTTCGCGGGCTTTCTTGCGCTCTTTCAGGTCTTTAGATTTGTCAGCAATAGCTGCAACTTGCTTAGGCAACTCTGCAAGGGCCAACGGTTGAGAAATGCACGACGAGAACTTTCGCAAAGCAGCGACATCCACCGCTTCTTCACCGGCATCCTGCTTGTCTTTCACTGCATTGACAAAAGAGCTGTCGATATACTGCTTGGCTTTGATCAGGCGTGCGATGCATTTATCAGAAAATGTCGAGATGTCTCTCGCAATGTCCTCTCTGAAGCCCGTAATTTCACCACGCATCGCATCCAGAGCACCTTCCAGCTCTTTCAGTTTAGCAAGGTTTTCTTTGTGCGTATGAGAAGCGTCGGACTGATCTTCCAGCTCCGCGATTTCCATGCGAAGTTCTTTCAAACGAGATGTATCAAACTTGCTGGGGTCAACGCGATCAACACCCTTGTAGTAAGCAAGGATACGCTTGATGGAGATATCTTTTGACGTCATCATATCCAGCTCATCTTTAAGCGGGCCGGATTTAGTGAGGAAGGCGTTCTTAGCTTCCTTCTGATCTTTCTGTCGGGCAACACCCTTCTTGTAATCGACTTCCAGTTTTTTGAAGTACTTCAGCTCTGCCTTACTGAAGCGATCTGCATCTGTGATTTTCTCGCCTCTCTTCTCCATCTCAGCAAGCTTGTGAAGATGGCTCAACTGGCCTTCCAGTTCGTGGACAAAACGGTCAACGCGGAAGATCAGGCGGTTCGCCAGATCAAGTGAATGGGCAAGTTCGTCATTGGTGGTTGCGTTGTAGGCAAGGTCTTTCGCTTGATCGAAAAAGACGTCCAGATCACCATGATATTGCTTGATCTCATCTGGCGCGAATAGAGAACCAACCATCTTGGCAAGGCTGGGATCTGCTTTCCCCATTTGTGCGAGCAGTTTTGGTATCTCTGTAAACTGGTTCTCGATGATCTTAACTTTGGTGTCGAACAACTCTCGGTTTTTGACGGCCTTACGAACACCTTCTTCGAGTGGGTGTAATTGCTTGGCTTCCATCTCAGTGCATGAAGCCAGTGCTTTTTCGATGTTGATGGAGAGGGCTTCTTCTTCCAGTTCATCGATGTCATCCGTGAGGCGTAACCGTTCTTCGATGTAATAAGCACCTTCCTTACCTTTCGAGATCTTGTCGATTTTCTCGCGTAGCTTATCAAGGTTTTTAGTCAGCTTTTTATAGGCACCGGGATCCTTCTGGATACCGGAAAGGATGGCTTCAGCTTTCAGGAACTCCTCAACAGCAATATCTTCCACACCCGTCACACCGGATGCTTTCAACTCATCAAGAAAGTCAAAGGTTTGAAGAAGACTGTCGATGGTTTTGCGCGGAATTTCCTTCGCATCTTTGGGGCGACGTGGAATTTGGATCATCACGTCCTGATTCAAGCCTGGGACATCACCTGCGCGTTTGATCGCACGACGTTCATCAGGTTTGGTGACCAGATTTCCCTGCTTGTCGTAAAGGACCAATTTTTTCAAATCATCGCGGAAGCGCTCTGTACGCTCACCAAGCTGCGCCGCATCCCACCGCGCTTCTTTTCTCATGCTGTTCTTGTGTGCTGCGGAGGCCTTGAGTGAACTAAGCAGACTGCGAATGGTCGGGACCGTTCTTGAGGCGTCCGACATGTAATTATCAAGTGTGGTTTCAATGTCGCCAGCAGCGTCCGCGACACCGGAGTTGCGCAAACTTGTCGCCAGCTTTTGAATATGGTTCTTGAGCTGATCAAACTCCCCAACCGCAGCCATGGCCATCTCATTCTCATAAAGCAGGATTTCCCAGGCAGGATCGTCTTTGGGCACCTTCGCTGCTCTGACGTCCTTCAAGGTTTTTCCAAGGCGTGTTGCTGGTCCGGAAAATCCAATGCCGGTCATCGATTTGATACCCTGACCAACTTCCATGACATATGGCTTCAACTCAGCCGGAACAGGAGGTTCTGCTGGTTTGCTCTTGGCCGCGGCTACAACGCCTTGCCAAAGCGTCTGCATATCATCAACGGTGGATTCGGCATCTATCAGACTGTTATGTGCACCATCCGTGTCTTTGGTTTTGATCTCCAAAGCAGCGGTTTGAATGAGCGCTTTCGCATTTTCATAGCTTTTGTCAAAAGCAATTGCTTCGCTTGGATAATTTTCAAAATCCTTTTTATGTCCGTAAATAGAATTGAGACGTTCCAGAAGCTGCTTACTCTGGCTTGCAAGCGCTGCCAAAGCATCAGCATCGGTGTCTTCATTCTCATGAACAAAATGGTCTTTAACGTCGGCTTTTAACTCAGAGAGTTGCGCGGTGACATCTTTGAGTTTTTCATCACTCTCTGCTTTTATGCGCTCAGCAGTTGCTTCTGTAACAGCCGCTTCGACTTTTTTGTCGTCTTCAGCTTTTGTCTTAGCTGTCGCCTGTGCAATCTCTTTCTCTTCTTTTTCTTTGATTGCTGCGGCTGTCTCACGCTCAGCCTCATCCTGTTCCTTAAAGGTCCAGCCGAGTGCTCTATAAACTGATTTCACCCACTCAAGTTGTTGGGGCGTTAGTTGATCGTCAGACATTCGAGGCTCCAATTGGTTTTATTATTATCGAGAACCACTAAACCTGTATTTTAGGTATTGAGCTCCTTAGGACAGGTGAAATTCTGAAGCAGCCTGGCTGAGAATGGATTGTTCACGCTGTTGGCCATGAGGTTGAAGGTGGCAAATCGATTTCCAAGCGTAAATCTCACCTTGTATTGATCGGGTAGCTCAGTTTTTGTCACGCTTGCCTTTTCCAATAAACGAAAGAGGGACCATGGTCCGCTGAGATTGATGGAGTTTGATTCTCCGGCAATCGCAGGGAAAAATGCGAGACTTGCAGCTGGTACACCTTCGCCAGGCCAATTCAACTCAATCGGGCGTGTTGGACCATGCGCATAGCTCACTGTTGTCCCATCCACGGTGAGGGCAACTCTGGTTGATCCGACGTCCAGATCCAAGGGTGTCATCGTGAATGCAACAGATGGTTTATCCCCCCCATTTGCGAAATATGCGTTGCGAATATTGTTAGCTTTTTCGAAGACTTGAAGGCTGTCTTTTGAGACATCAATCTTGGCGTTGTCACTCTCTCTCCATTTCCACGGTGTGGAGGAGGTATCGACGAATGACTTGATGTTGGTATTGAAAAACGCTTCAATCTTGCCACCCGGTTTGAACAGGGTCGAAAAGTCGTCCAGCATCACCGAAGCTTGCTGACCATTTGCCACTGGATAGCGGCCAGAAAGAGCATTGCTGCACAATGGTAAAACCTCAGAATCCCAGGCTGCATTGATGGCCTTTTGAGCATCGTTTACGGTAACTTGTGAGGAGAACTGAAGCATTTCCAGTATCCAGCTTTGCAGCGGCATAGGAACGTTAGGTGCTTCATCTTTCAGTGTTTTAACCGCATCACTCCCGCCGCCAAGAATATAGCTCAGGGTGTCTTGCTGAGTGTTGTTTGCCAACAAAATCCGGTTAAGTTCACGATAAAGATCAGTGACCTTCATCAACAAAGCGTCGAGCGGAGTGGTGCCACTCCCTGACCCTAACGTGAAACTATCAAGAGGCTCAAAGCGCGCCTGCACAGAAGTGCCCGGTGGAACCGGTTTCGGGCCACCTTCACTCGTCGGAACAGCTTCACCAAGCACTTCAACAAGCTGCTGCTGTCTCAGGTTGGTGGTCGCGCGGGCTTCTTCCTGCGCAATACGAGCTGCTCCGCCTGCAACGTTCTGAGCAACACCGGTAGCGCTGGATGGAGCTTCAGTCCGTGTAAGCTGAGTTTGCTCAGCCACTGAAACGAGAAGATTACGGATAGGTGAATTCGGGCCGGAAGCCGTATTAATGACGTCTGTCGCCTGCGACAGGCTTGTGAACTTCACAATGCGCAGGTCAGCCAGCATCGCATCCCACATGCGGGCGTAGTCATCCAGATAAAGCCCTAAAACGCCACGTTCGATACGGGTGACAGTCTCTTCCTTGTTTTCCAACTGACCGTTTGGACCGAGCACCCAGCTTTCTCGAACGAAGCTCTGAATGCTATCAACCAACTGAGGAAGGAACACACCACGGAAACCTTCATAAGTGTAAAGGCCAGGAATACCTTCGCTCAAAGGTTTGCCTGAGGACCGTGTGAAGACCCGAGTTACAGCAGAGCCTGCAGCTTCGTCAGGACGCCACTCCGGAAGACTTTGAGCGGCTTGTCCTGCTTTGATAAAGGAATAAGCCAGCTCCGCGATTGGAGTTGCATTCAGAATCTCTCGAACCTGACTAACCAACTCTGTATTCACATCAATTCGGACCTTAAAGGGCTGGTCCAGCAACGCTGCAAGATGATTTGAAAGTTGGTCGCGCTCTGTCACTTGCCGAGGGTCACTGTAAAGGGACTGCCAATCAGTTTCTTCCCAACGCTGAATAACCTCCGGTTCCAGCGGACCTTTGTCTGCCAGTTCCAGATAAATCCGCAAGGCTTCAAACAGGAATTCTGGATTGTCGATGTTTGCGACCATTTGCTGCTCAAGGCGGAGCATCATGCGTGGTCGCAAATAGCGCTCTAGTCCGTTGTGATAAAGCGCATCCGCATCCTCTGAAACATTCGGAATCTGGTTAAGGCCCCAACGCTCATTTTGAGGTGGTTTCTCCTGCTGATCTGCAAAGCCGCCTGGCAGGTCTCGAAGGTAGTTCAACAACGGCAACACAGATAGATAGTTGGCATCATTGACACGGACAGCATCAATTCGGTCAGCAAATTTGGGGTATTCTTTCAAGTCAGCTTGGGCACGGTTGATGATGTTTTCCTGGTTCATCTCATAGCTGATGACCCAAACCGTTGTTAAAAATGCAAGAACGATCACACAAGCAGCAAAAGAGAGACGCTTGCGGATCTTCTGCTTGCGCATCACCTGCTTGCTCTCGCCAGCAAGGTTGCCTTCGCCAAAAATCAGGTCAAAGAACAAGCGCTCCAGAAAATAAGCATGTTTCTCGTAGGGAGCAGAGGGAAGTGCCTGTCGGCCAATCCCATAGGCATGCGCAATCGAACCTGCAAGCAAATCAACAGGCTGGCCTTCCTGGGTTGCAGAGGTGAAATAAACCCCACGCAGAAAGCTTCGGTCCTCATAGCGATTGGGTCGGAACATCTCGGTCAGGAAATCATTCAGCACGGTTCGCAGCGAGGCCATTTGTTGCGGGAAGCTGAAGATCAGACTTCTGTGCTGTATGTCCGTTTCTTTATTCAAATAGTCGTAGACGCGCGAGTTGAGCTGCTCCATGAGCAACTCATATTCCTCATCAAAATGACTGATCGCGTTCTCGGAGGATTTGCCGTCATCAACGGGGAAAGTCATACCCCAGGCTTGATGGCGCTCATCCCTGCCAAGAACTTGGAAGTAGTCGGCAAAACCGGCGATCAAATCCAGCTTAGTGAACATGACATAGATGGGAAAGCGAAGGCCCAGTTGCTTCTCAGCTTCCTTGAAGCGTTGTTTGACCGTCCGCGCCATATCCAAACGCTGATCCGAACGCATTGTTGCGAGCTTTGCAAGATTGATCGCAATGATCATGCCGTTCAGCGGCTGACGGCGGCGGTTTTTCTTAATCAATGAAAGCAGTGTGTTCCAGCCAGAAGCATCGATGACCTCATCTTGGTCCTGCATGGTATAACGGCCAGCGCTGTCAACGATGATCGCGTTGTTGCTGAACCAGTATTCGCATTCTGCAGTGGGCTCAATCGTCGCTGCATCCACTTTCTGGCCCAGTTTGTGAGCCAGTGGAAACTTCATTCCAGAACGTAAAAGAGCAGTGGTCTTGCCAGATTCCTCTGGCCCAATCATCAGATACCAGGGCAGCTGATAGATCACCTTGCGGCCTAGTTTACCATCGACACTCGCCGTTTTGAGAATGTTCAGACTCTTCTCAACCTTGCCAGAGACCAGCGCTGCTTCATTCTTCGCCAGCTCTTCAGGGTCGACTTCAGGCTCTTCTTCTTCCTCTTCTTCTTCGTTCTTGGCTTCTGCTTCTCTTGCTCGCCGGGAAAGGCGTCCAATATTGATCGCGGCCCAGATCATCAAAAGGCCCATGACGATCAGCATACGAACGACAGCCATCGCAAAAGGTTTTGCGCCGAAGATCGATAGACTTGGGCCATAAATCCAGATGACCGCACACAATATTAGTGTGATGAGGAGCGTAACAAACCAAAAGGGGAAAAAGCGTTTGAGTTTCTTCATTGCTGGCCTCCCTGGCCAGAAGGCGGAATAAGCGTAATATCAATGCGCCTGTTTTGAGCACGCCCTTCAGCTGTTGCATTGGTCGCAATTGGATCAGCGGATCCTCTGCCGATGGCTTTGACACGTGTCTTGTCTGTCAGTCTGACCTTGATGAGATCTGCAACTGTTTGAGCACGCGCCTTGGAAAGTGCAACATTGTTCGGATAACGGGCATTTCGAATTGGAATATTGTCTGAAAAGCCAACTACATTGATGGTACCAGGCTGCGTGTTCACCGCTTCAGCGACACGATTGACGACTGGAATAAAGCGGGCAGTGAGCGTATCTCTAGCAGTTGCAAACATGCCAGAACCTGTCAGGCGTATCACCACGTTGCCTTGCACATCCATCACGACGACAAGACCCTGCCGGATCTCAGGAGCAAGGAACCTGCTAACTTGCAGATAAGCAGGCAACGTGCTGTTACGAACGACTTGAGGTGAGGAAGGTGTTCCAGGTGCTGCCTGTTGTTGTGGCAAGTTCGGTAGAGCTGCTCGTGGCGGTGCAGGTTGGTGCGTCAGATCAATTGGGCTTGTGTTGATTAAAGACTCATACTGGAACGCAATGTGCTCACTTTTCTCTCCAAGCCAAAGCGCAAGCACGGCATAAATCAGCAGGGCGAGGAGTGCTGCTCCAAAGAAGATACCCCACACCGGAATAGACCACTTTAAAGGCCGATACGCATCTTCAACACCTCTCCAGTGAGGTGAAAGATCGGTTTCCTGATCTCCTCGCAACGAGCGAATGAGGCGTGATATGCCATAGCGCAGGCGCGACATCGTATTGCTGCCTTGCGGCATGATCCGCAAGCGTCCTTCAAACCCCAAAGAAATACAAAGATACAATAATTCCAGAAGATCTTTGTCACGACTTGGGTTGGCCTGCGTCTTCCTCAATAGATCATAAAATCGATCGCCACCGGATACGTCCTTGTGGAAGTTACTGACAAGGCTTTGCGTTGCCCAAATGCTGCGACTACCCCATGGAGTATTGAGAATGATATCATCAAGGGTTGCACAGACCACATATCTAGCAATGCGAATGGTCTTAGAAGAAAGACCGTTTAGCATAGCGTTGTGTTCGAAAGAGCGGATCTCGGAAATAACATGGGAGCGCAGGGCATTCACATCACGATGTTGAGCGTGATTTCGCAAGCGGGCAGCTAGGGCCAATAAACTGGAGGCTGCTTTGATAAGAGGATTATTCCCAAGTGGGACAAACTGAATATCATCAGCGCCAAGGAACCAATAGCCCGCAGGCGTTTGCGCCGGAAGGTTGGTACTACCGGCGTCAGGATGATCAGGATTGGGAGCATCAGTCGAGATGACAGTGTCGACTGAGTCCACCGAAAGGGCAGTGAAATCCTTCTTTGCCATAATCTCAACTCCTCAGTCCGTTAGCCGCTTATTGCTCTCTGATCGCCCAGAGTTCCATCACAAGTTTCGGGAAATCACCCGCGACATGCATCGCCAGACCGCCAGAAACACGGATTTCGTCCCAATGTGATGAGGCCGGATCCAGTTCGAAATATGCTGTGCCCGTGTGGTACGGGATCTGCCTTGGCGCGACTGGCAGTTGCTTCACTGCGATGCCGGCCAAAGCGGAATTCACAAAGTCTCGGATCTGTTCGACAGATCCAATCGTAATCTGCCCCGGGAAGTGTCGATTGATCACTTCCGATGGCAGGTCAGCACTAACAGCAAGCACAAACCGAGCCGACTTGATCAGGCTGCGATCGAGCAGCATGCCAACACGAACGCCGTACTTGCGCTCTTCCAGCGGTATCGGCACGGCAGTCTGTTCCAGAACAGCAGAAAGGTGCTGTCGCAAATGAGCAATCACAGGAGCAAATGTCTCTGTCAGGGCTTCGTGCCGATAAGGCTGAAGTGTTGAGGGACGCCGGGCTGCCGCTGTAAATGTTGCAAGCTCACCAACCAGCTGGATCGAAATCCGGTACAGCGCTTCAGGATGGAGCGAGGGTGTTTGCGCAAAGTGGGCGTAGAGTGGTTCATAGCGATTGACGGTCTGCAAAAGCAGAAAGTCCGAAATCTCTGCAACACCCTTACTGCCGGAGTTCGAAACACGCCCTGCAAGTGCATCTGCCCGGTGGCTCAGCATGCCCCAGATCTCGCGAATGTATCCATAAAGCACTGAGGAGGAATGTGAGGCGAGGCACGTGGAGATGTACTCGTCATCTAAAATAACTTGCTTATCTGCCCGTACTTCAATCACACGAGCGATAGGCAAGCAGATCCAGCCTTCCAGATCCTCAAAGTCGAACTTAAAAGAGAACCGTAGCCGACCAGTTTCCATCTGGACGCTGGCGTCACTGCCGGTGATTGCATCTCGCGCCTCGGATTCATGCACCACATAGCGCGCAGCGGTTTCTTGCACACCTGGATATTCATATTCGTAGGCACCAGGTTGGCGAATGGGCAATGCAAGATAAACGACCGAGTTTTTTACGCTTTCAGGAACTGGAATAGACGCAGGAGCGTCACATTCCTGTGGCATTTTAAAAGGCGTACCATCCGGCATCAGACCGCTGGCAAAATTGAGTGCAAACTGGCCCAGTTTCAGGGCTTCCTGATTTATTTTCATCTCTGTATGGCCCCAGGGGTGAGGGCGAATGCTCGAGATAGTGTCACTGACCAGCTGTTCCAGATAGCGATCATGCTGCTGAAAGTGCTGCGGCTGTAGAAACAGACCTTCTGACCAGACAACTTTGTTATGAGTGGTCATTAATAGAACCATCCTTCTTTTACTGTCTTGTCGGGCTGCAGAGTAATTTCAAGCTTGCTCAAATACGCAATGAGGCTCGATGGCTGATTGTTTGGAACCATAATCACCGAACTCCATGTTCCTGTATCCACTTTCCGAAAGGCACCGAGCACAGCGACAAATGCCACACTGGGGTCAACCTTGACTGCTACCTTCATGATCTTGTCGGGAGCTATGAAAACTTCCTTCATAGCAAGCAGGTTTTTGCCGAGAACCTGGTCTCCTTTTTCAAACAAAGTGAAAAAGTCATGAGTTTTAAACTCGGCATCAGACGTAAGGTAAAAGATCTTCACCTGAACAGGCGTCGACATCCCATCTGCGTTCTGGTTCAACTCCTTGTCCGCGATGACTGTCGTCGTGATCATGACAGGCATCGGCATCTCGGCGGAGCAGGAGGCCAGACCGATACTCAAAAGCAAAATGTACGCAATGCGTTTGATGTGGCTAATCGTCATTTGGTTTACGAGCTTTGTTCTGAATGTCTTTTTTCGGGGCTACATCCCAGTCCTCAGGAATGGTCTGGTGATGCGTTCTGGGCAATTTAAATGAATCGGATTCCGTGCGGTTGTGATCCCACGCACTTGCACCTTCCTCACTCGAAATGCCGCTTTCACTTTCAAACGGTACTGAGCTGGAATATTTGTATCCTTCAAATCCATAACTAACTGGCGGAATAGGTTCTTTCCCAGCGCTGGCAGGGTAGGAGTCCAGTGTTTCAGTCGCTTTTCTGAGAATAGATTCTGGAGACTCCAGTGGGTCATTCAGAACCTCGGAAAGTTCGTCTTCAGGGGTAACGATCTGGTCATCGACCCAGTCGTCATCCTCCATGTCGAGTTCTTTAGGAAGAAGATTTGCAAGTGGATCAGGGTTCTCAGGTTCTGCAAGAAAGTCATCCACTTTCAGACGGGCATCAGCATCTTCTGGCAACATTTGTGCGCTGATGTAATAGTTTCCGACCCTGATAACATCGCCATCCTGAAGGCCACAGGCCTCACCGTTGGGAACTGGTTCGTCCCAATCATTAACAAAGGTTCCATTGGAGCTGGTATCGACGACGCGGTAGGCCCCGTCGTTCCACTCAACGACACAATGACGGCGCGAAAGCTGGTTTGCAGGATCGGGAAGAATCCAATCCGCACTGCTTCCACGTCCAATGACGCAGCGTTCCTGTCGCAGTATGCGCGTGCATTTTCCTGTGTCGACCAACTCATGCCCCTTGGTCAAAATGAGTACTAAAACCATGCTCGTGTTATCAGTCATATCCTTAGCCCCCGATTAAAACTGTGGGCCAGCCAAGGATGATGGTGCCGCCGTGAGCCGTGACATCCAGCATGCGCGCCGCCGGCAGTCCGGCGATCAAAGTGGTGACACTGCCTTTCATAATTGTATCTGGGGGCCCAACACATACGCACATGTCAGTCATGCGCGCCGCTGGTAAGTTTCCGATCAAAACCGTCGGTGCTCCAAGAGATATCGGGCCTCCAACGTGAGGAACGATACCGGTCACCATTGGACAGACGTGCATGTCTGTCATGCGTGCTGCTGGGAAACTCATAGGGCCTCTATTTCATTATCTGCGAGTGCTCGTCCCAACTTGTAAGTTTTGACTAAGAACTCTTCAGGGTCCTCCACGTTACTGTCGTATACAGACAAAACTATAGATGACCCTACAGCAATACTAGTTAGGTTTTCTGGGGGAGGTGCAGGGTCAAATTCGGGAGATCCCATACTACCGCCACTCCAACCAGCCGCTGCCGCGGCAAGAGAAGCGGCGCTTTTATAACCTCCGTCATCAGCAATTTTCATTGCTGCACGGCGCAGGTCTTCTTCGGGTTTGCGGGCCCAGTCTTCGGCGGCTTTCAGCGCTATTTCGTCTTCATCGGGTGGTTGACTACCTTCCGGAAAGGTAGCTCTGCTGACTTGACTGGCCCACCACACTGCACGTGGTTTACTCAGGGCGTGAGCGAGAACCTTAATGGCGTCTGACATGAGCTCCGCTTCTGCTAAGGTATCCACAACTTCGATAGAAGGCTTCTGTCCCTCTATCAATGGTACTGCTTCATCTCCAAGCTCTAATGGTCTCTTTTCCAGTAGGTCCTTGTAGGAGTTGAGGAGCAGTGTAGTATTTGTCACGCTATTTTCCATAATGCGCCTCAGTTAATCTTGACGAGAGCACCTTGTACCGTCGTGATGCCAGCACCTTTTAAGGTGGTCAATGTCCCGTCAACGGTCGCCTGAACATCACCCTTTACTGTCACCATCAAGCCTTTCAACTCTGCCTGAGCGGCTTCAAGTTTGAGCGAGCTGGGGCCAGCGGTAAGGGTGATGGACATGGGATCCATTTTGATCGAGCTGCCACCACAGGTGAGCTCAATGGCTTGGGTTCCGGAGACCTTCACCGATCCTGCAGATGCGTCCACTTTCACATCGCCGGTTTGCGAGGTCACACCGATGTCTTTCATGGCTTCAACAGTCTGCGCACCTTGCTTCATGGAGATGCTCTGGTCGCCGCTCTCAACTGTAATGGTATGGTTGCCAGATTTGACGGAGAGGGCATCGTCTTTTTCGACGGTTGTGGTTCGGCCACCGGTCTTGATGGTGTAGGTCTCGTCACCCTGATCAACCGTCAGACTGCGATTGTTATAGATCTCGATTGTCTGGTCACCATCTTCTTGCTTATCGAAACCAATCTTGACGGTTTCATTGTTTTTGACGGTACGCTCGTAGTCCTTCTCAGCCGTGAGTTGAACGAGTTCCTCATCTTTCTTGTCTTCAAACAGGAACTCGTTGTTCCCGCCACCTTCCTTGGATGTCTCGCTCTTAAGCGTAGACTTTGTGGCTTCACCGGGCAGGTCATAAGGAACAGTCTGCTCTCCATTGTAAACACTGCCCACAACAATAGGTCGGTCGGGATCACCATCTAAGAAATCAACGAGGACTTCCTGCCCAACACGGGGAATGTGGAGACCGCCCCAACCTTTACCTGCCCACATTTGCGCTACACGCACCCAGCAAGAAGATTTGTCATCGTTCTGTCCGTCACGATCCCAATGGAACTGCACTTTGATCCGGCCATACTCATCGGTCCAGATCTCTTCACCATCCGCGCCAGTAACAACTGCGGACTGCAAGCCATTCATATTAGGCCAGGGTGTAGTAGAGGCTTTACGGTATTGAACGCTGGAATCGACCGCCTCAATCTCATAGGTGATTGCGTCATAAAATTCCTGCTCTTCATCGCGCGCAAACTCGATGGAGACCTCACAGATCGCCTTCGTGATCAGGTATTCTTTTTCCTGATTTGGGTCGTCTGAAAACTGATCCAATTTGAAAAGGTATCCGGGTCGCAATCCACGTACGTTGCCGCGAGCATATACCTTAGCGTAAGCCGCACTAGCCTCTTCAACGCGCACCTTGGCTCGCTTTTCACCTACACTGACTTCCTCGTAATGGCCGGGATACATGTAACGTGTGCGGCCAGAAAGTTGGTGGGACTTCTTTTCGCTAGCATTAGCTTTCAAATCACTCGTGGGCTTAGTGAAATCATAGTCATTGATTTCAACTTCATCCGTCTGGATCTCTTCATTGTGTCGCCAATCCCAAAAGTGATCAGCTCCGCGACGGAAATGGTCTTCCTCAGAATAAAAGGGAAGGCTGGACTCGCCTTTGATGTCTTCATGAGCGCTATAGGAATCTGCCAATACCATGGTGTGTTGACCGTCCTCATGCTCAAAGTAATAATAGATCCCTTCCTGCTCCATCAGGCGGCAGATAAAGTTGAAGTCGGTTTCTTGAAACTGAGCGCAATAGGGCCGGGGATCATAACTGTCACTCAGCTTGTTTTTGAAGTCGGTAAAACCAGCTTCCTGAAAGACTTCCTTCAAGATGTCTGGCGTCGACTTTTCCTGGAAGATCCGGCAATTGCTAGTGAGGGTCAAAAACCAAAGCCACGGGCGTACAATAAGCCGGTAAGTTGAATAGCCATGATCTTGTCCCGTATAGATGGCTTTGGTTACAAACCCATTCAGATACTGGTCAGAAGACAGGCTTGTGCCGGACACTTTTTTCATTTCAAGCGTAAGCGTCTGCCCAAGCATCTTATCAAGGCTCAGGTCATGCTCGAATGATCGGCAATCTACGACCATTTCGTAGAGCTCACTCATTTCGCTGGTCATCTTCATCTTCCAAAGGTGGAAGCTGTCATCTCC
This sequence comes from Pseudovibrio sp. W74, assembly GCF_001623085.1. Lineage (NCBI taxonomy): Bacteria > Pseudomonadati > Pseudomonadota > Alphaproteobacteria > Hyphomicrobiales > Stappiaceae > Pseudovibrio > Pseudovibrio sp. W74. Next base: position 291,593 of record NZ_LMCJ01000008.1, on the reverse strand, counting down.
ACCATCGAAGCTGATCGTGAACAGCCGATTTTCAGTTACTTTGCTCGCACACATTCCAGGACCTGCCTATTTCTAAAACGTTTCTCGTTCGGTCTCAGGCGTTGAAGCTGTCTGAGGTCAGTTTGCGATTGTCTCGTTCCATCCGTTCAACAATGCTGGGATTAAGGATCCAGGGCATGGAGCCCCCGGTATTCTCCCAATTCACGAGAACTTCATCCCAGGTTTTGACGGATTTGATGAGCACGGGGAAGCTGAGTGGCTCTTTGCCAAACAGAATCTGGTCAAGGTAAGCGGCGCCGCGAACAAGATAATAGTTGCCGCCGTACTCCATGACGTAAATCTCAGGTACTTCTTCTATCTCAATGAGTTCGGCCATTTGAAACTCCATTATCAATTGTTACAGATCAGCAAGCAGTGCTTCGAGTTCCGGATCCATACCCTCTTCATCCGCTTCTTCCTCATCATCTGCTGAAAGATCGGCTAGGAGGTTGTCCAACTCTGTTGTGTCGTGGACAGGCGCAGGCGGGGCAGCTGCTGCGGCTGGCGCAGGTGCTGGTGCCTCTTCAACTTCGTCTTCTTCGACCTCTGCCGCTTCAGGTTCACTCACCTGAGGCTCTGGCGGATCAGCCTCAATTCTGAAGATGGTTTCGGGTGTTTTCTTAGGATCAATGATGGTCTCGACAACAACAGCACCTTTTGTTGCCTGAATGCCTGGGGTTAAGCCGTCGCCACCACTGATGCTGACACGCGCGCCAGCACTTGGGCTTGGTGTCTCGGCAGCTTTGGTCACTGCAATCTGATCGCACCAGCGTCCAGAAATTGTGTCACCGGCCAGGCCATTAAGAGAGGCAATGCGAACTTCGGGCTGCCCCTTCATAGAGACAATAGGCATCCAGCTCTGTCTCATTAGTGGCTCGACGCTGCGATGACTGATCATGCGATCAGTACAGGGCAGGGCAACCTGATCACCATACTGGTCGTGAACGTAGTGGAAGGGCATTTCATTGAGTGTCAGGATCGATCCTGGCTTCATGCCGCCGCCATTGGTTTCATAGTCTTTTGCAAGCACAAGACCAATCAGGGCTGCAGGGTTGCCCCACAACATGGCTTTCAGGCCAACTTGCTCGTCAAACTCTTCAAAGCTGAATGCATCAATGGGGTCGGTTTTTGCGCCATAAGGCATTCGAAGCATGAAGCGTGGCAAGCTCAGGCCAATGTAATTGCTTTCTGGCATGGCACGCAGACTCTGCCACGTCTTTTCGGTAATCTTAGGAAGCTCAGCAAATTTTCTGGTGGCATTGTTGCGATCCAGAGATGTCAGGAAAGGTGCGTGCGCATGCGCACAGATCTTTGACATACGCCCCAGAAGCTCTGCATGAGGTGGTGTCATGTCGAATGTGTAAAGGCCAACAATTGCACTCGGCGTGCCAACACCTTCATCCTGCAACGCATTTTCCACGAAGAGACGATATAAACCTGTTTCTTCAAGCTTGTTGGTGGCGCTGAGGTCTCTTGCAAAATCTTCCGCAGAAATGTCATAGAGCGTTATCTTGAGTGCTGTTGAGGTCTCAATTCGGCGTGACAACATATCAATAACGCGCCAAACACTCTCAAGAGACTGGAAGTCAGCGTTTTGAAGGATTTTACGCAGTGTTGTGGTCATCACAGTCTCGATGATCTCAAGGTAATCATCGAGCTGTGGGTTGTCGGCTGGAGTAATGTGGGGCGAGACAATCTTACCAATCAGATCTGTAAAGTCGTCGGCCTCTTCATGTTCTTCAACGGGGCGATCAATGAGAGCTGAAAAGTCACTCAGCTTCTTGTCAACTGGAATGACTGATCCACGCGAGTTGCGCTGTGAGACAGGCTTTTCGCCTTTGTTCTCCAGCCACTCATCAATGGTTGCAGCCGCATTGCTGAAAGTTCCGGGGTTCTTGAGGGAAGAACGCAGCGCCTTCAGCTCATCAAATATCTCGAATTCATCGATTATTTCGTCAGGGTGGAAGTCTTCAATGCAGTTCGGTTCAAACCGAATGACTTTTTCATCACCAGCAAGGTCAAGTTCAATGTTGATCTTGAATCGGGCAGGGAGATCTTCTGCGGTATCGACATCAACGTTATGCCCCTTGAGCACAGCAAGCTCATCAGCATTGTAAAGAGCCATACGGTTGGCACGACCAGAAAAATCACCGATCACGGCAAGATGGAATGGACTATCCAGCGTGATGTTGAGCTTTGGGGCTTCACATGTGACCTCGCCAAAGTCGGGCTCAAAAACACTTGCAGATGCACCTTCAGCGGTTTCACCTTCTGTGGGAGCATCACTTTCCTCTATGATGTCATTGAGCAGTGCGTCAAGATCATCGTCCTTGTCAGAGTCACTCATCAGAATCTCTCTTATTGGTTTCTATCTGGTCCTCAAGACGTTCGAGGGTTTTGATTACCTGTAACTGCGCAGCTTCCAATTGAGCGGCGATTGCACGGTTTTCTGCGGATACGAGCAGGCGAAGGCGTTCGACGTCTTCACTGTGTTCTTCCTGATAGATGCCCTGCATGGAGCTGACGATCAGACCGATAAACAGGTTGAGCACCGCAAATGCAGTCAGGAAGATAAAGGGTATGAAAAGAGCCCAGGCGTAGGGATAGATCTTCATTACGGGACGTACGATCCCCATGGACCAGCTCTCTAACGTCATGATCTGGAACAGCGAGTACAAGGATCGGCCAATGTCCCCGAACCAGTCGGGGAAACTTGCGCCGAACAAGCCAGTCGCCATCACCGCAAACACATAATAAATCAGCGCCAGAACGATCATCACGGAGAACATGCCGGGCAGCGCGTCCAACAGCGCCTGCATCACTTGCCGGTATTGTGGCAGGAAGGACAGGACACGCATGGCCCGCATAACCCGAAGGGCACGCAAAACGCTGAGATAACCCGACTGTGGGAGCAGTGAGAAGCTAACCACTGAAATGTCGAAGATGTTCCACCAGCTTTTGAAAAACCGCGTGCCAAACGCCATGATTTTCAGAACAAATTCCAAGATGAAAAGTCCGATAATCACATCATCAAAAATGATCTGACCATCTCCGGTCAAGCGTCGCACGGAGGGAGACGTTGCCAGCCCCAGGCTGATGGCGTTGACAACAATCAAGATGAGAAAGGTGTACTGAAAGGCATCAGAACGAACAATACGGCGCAAAGTAAGACGCCACGCAGGAATGCGTGTCGACCGTCTCCTCGCCGATTGTTTAACTTTCTGCATCGTTGGACTCCTCGTCACTTGGAAAAGTAGTTCCGACGTGTTTTGTTTCAGTTAGTTTCTGTGGTAAAAAAAGTAATAAGCCTATGTTTTGATTTTGCTTTCAGATTTACCTGAATGGTCTGTGAAGGGCCTATTTCTTCTTGTGCTTATCTTTTTTTGCCACAGGTGACTTCTTGAACTTGTAGTCAAATGCATCACCATCAGTCAGAACCTTGAGTTCTGTGATCTTCTTGTCTTCACTCATGTTCTTTAGGAATTCTGTACTAATATCCGGGAGAAGGGTGTTGGTCAGGATCGCATCGATCATACGGCCACCACTCTCAATTTCCGCGCACCTGCTCTCTATCAAAGCAACAACTGAGTCATCCCAAGTGAACGTCACATTGTGGTTCTCAAGGATACGATCACCAATTCGGCCAAGTTGCAGATTGATAATCTTATGAATGACAGGAGAGCTTAGCGGGTAGTAAGGCACGGTTACAAGCCGGCCCAAAAGGGCTGCCGGAAAGGCTTTCAGGAGTGGGGGTCTTAAAGCCTTGGCAATTCCCTCTGGATCCGGTGTCAGATCTTCGTCTGCGCACATATCCAAAATGAGGTCACTGCCCACATTGGCGGTCAGCAGGATCAAAGTGTTCTTGAAGTTGATCTTCCGGCCTTCGCCATCCTCCATCATGCCTTTGTCGAAGACCTGGAAGAAGAGTTCGTGCACATCAGGGTGGGCTTTCTCAACCTCATCCAGCAACACAATGCTGTAAGGTCTGCGACGCACGGCTTCTGTCAAGACGCCGCCTTCACCGTAACCCACATACCCTGGAGGAGAGCCTTTTAGCGTGGAGACCGTATGGGACTCCTGAAACTCACTCATGTTGATGGTGATAAGATTCTGTTCACCGCCATAAAGGGTCTCTGCAAGTGCTAAGGCTGTCTCGGTTTTACCAACACCACTTGGTCCGACCAGAAGGAACACACCGATTGGGCGACTTGGATTATCAAGATTAGCACGAGAGGTTTTTACGCGGCGAGCGATCACCTCCATAGCGTGATCCTGACCGATGATCCGCTTCCTCAGGATATCGCTCAGGTGCAACACAGTCTTAATCTCGTTAGAGACCATGCGTCCAGTTGGGATGCCCGTCCAGTCAGAAACAATTGTTGCAACCGCTTGGCCATCCACTTCAGGAAGAATGAGAGGGTGCTCACCTTGTAGTTCGGTCAGTTCCTCAAGTTTCTGATCCAGCTCCTTCTTGATTGGAGCCGTATCTGCGTTCTCATCTCCATTGGTTTGGCGGAACACCTCACGCAGTTTCAGAATTTCTGTAACAAGCGATTGCTCTTTCAACCATTCAGCTTCAAGAGCTTCACGTTCTTTCTCAAGTTCAGCAAGCTTCTTGTGCACGTCAGTGAGCTTGTCACCGACATCGAAACCGGACTGCACCTCTCGTTCAAGGATATCTCGTTCCGTTTCAATCATGACAAGTCGTTTGCGGCAATCATCGACAGCAGCTGGTGTTGCATGTTGGGAAAGAGCAACACGGGCGCAGGCAGTATCAATCAGGCTGATTGCCTTGTCTGGCAGCTGCCTTGCAGGAATAAAGCGCATCGACAAATGTACAGCAGCTTCAAGTGCTTCATCCAGAATCTGGACCTGATGATGCTCTTCAAGCATTGCTGCAACACCGCGCATGATTGCAACTGCTTTATCCGGATCAGGTTCTTCAACCAAAATGTTCTGGAAGCGGCGAGCGAGGGCAGGGTCCTTCTCAATGTGCTTCTTGTATTCAGACCATGTTGTTGCGGCGATTGTTCGTAGTTCACCGCGAGCAAGGGCTGGCTTCAAGAGGTTGGCTGCATCACCGGTTCCCGCAGCACCGCCTGCACCAATGAGCGTGTGAGCTTCATCAATGAACAGGATGATCGGTTGCACAGAGGAGCGCACTGCATCCAGTATCTTGCGAAGGCGATCTTCAAATTCGCCTTTTACGCCAGCACCAGCCTGCAATAACCCGACATCAAGCAATAGAACGCGCACATCCTTGATGGATGGGGGCACGTCGCCCTCTGCAATGCGGATGGCCAAACCTTCAACCACAGCCGTTTTACCAACCCCAGCTTCACCAGTCAGGATCGGATTGTTTTGACGACGGCGCATCAGCGTGTCGATGATCTGGCGAATTTCTTCTTCACGGCCAATAACCGGATCCAACTGTCCAGCTTTTGCCTTTGCCGTGATGTCTGTGCAGTAGGCGTCTAACGCTTCATCAGCTGACTTTAGCCCCGGAGCAGTGGCTTTCTGTTCGCCAGCATCAAGTTGCGTTCCATCCTTGGCTTTTCCCTCTTCAGGAGAGCCTTCTGTGATCTTTTTGTATCGTGTCGCAACATCATCAGCTGAAATGTTCTCAAACAGACGCGAAATGCCAAAGAGCGTATTGCGAAGGCCCGGTGTTTTTAGGATGCCAATCAGAAGGTAACCGCTGCGGATGGCATTATCACCAAACATCAAAGTGGCATAAACCCAACCGCGTTCAACGGCCTCTTCCACGTGCTGAGACAGATCGCTGACAGAACTGGCTCCTCGGGGCAACTTGTCCAAGGCTTTGGTGAGATCACTCGCGAGCCGGGCCTCATCGATCTCTGCATCCCGCAAGATGCGGTGCAGATCTGAATCTTGACCACTCAACAACTGCTGGAACCAATGCTCCAACTCCACATAAGGATTGCCGCGCATCTTACAAAAAGTCGTAGCGCTGTCGATTGCCTGATAGCAGGTCGGATTCAATTTACCGAAGAGGGACGCTCGTTTGATATCACTCATGGGAACTCCTAGGCAGCCTTCGCACGATTGTTGTTGTGAACAGATGCTTTTGATTTTTCAGTAACTTGTCGTGGGCGTAAATTGAGATCTCGAACCGGATCACCTTGTTTTTTAGGAGACAACCAGGTGGTCCAGCCAAGCTTTCCATATTGTCCAAGCCGGGTAGTCGGCACCTGATTGCGCTTAAGGACAAGAGCCACATCCCACTCCAGCTCATCGCCGCAATAGGCTCTGACGGCTGAAAGCAAACGCGGCATGGAAACACCATCAGGAAGCAGACCTTCATAGTCACGTAAGCTCAGAGGACCGAACGCCACACGGAACTTTGTGTCGCTGGACCAAACACGCCCCCCCAGTGCAGCTCCAACACCGAGAAGCCCGGCATTGCGAAAGCCGTTGAGGGCCGTCACTTGATTTTTGGGTAGATACAGCCATTCTCCGATAAACTCTTCCAGAGCGACGGGAAGGTTGAAGTAACAGCTTAAAATAGCCAGCAATCCATCAGCCCCGCGCGTTTGCAAGGCGAGACGGCCAGCGAAGTGGTACTTCACCACATCTGGCAGATCATCACGATGCCGAAATTCAGTCGGTCCAAATCCTGCGAGCGCTCCGGTATAGATCGAATACCGGTCCTGTTCGGGGCGATCAAAGCTGAATGCAGGCTCCCCTGTAATCGCCGCACGGTAAAATAAGCTCAGGATACGGTGGTGAAAGACATCCGCGAACGCACGCATAGTGGTGTCGCGGTGTTGATGTTCCCGCTTAAAGGCATACTCAGTCAGATGAAGCGGCATTGGACCGTTGGGTCCAAATAGCCCTAAAAACCTGCTGGTTAACCGGCTGGGTTTTGTTCCAACACCTTGCTTGAATGCCGTTATTGTTGAGGCTTCAAACTGCAGATGCGGTTCATGAGAAAATCGAACAGGATCATCCTGACAGCGCCGTGACGTTCCGATCCGAGGCATATCCGGGTTAGAACACTCAATAAGCCGCACCAAAGGCAAAAATTCGTAACTGAGGTAATCTTTCTCAGCCGAGCGCAAACGCTGCTTCCACCGAACTTCAGGCGTTACGTCTGCTTTAACCGGTACGGGCAATGCGCCTTGCTCATCGCGAGGCTTGGGTGGACCAGATGAGCCGGGAGGAGGTGGTGTTTGCGAGCCGGTCATAATCTGTGACGCCTCCCGATCTGGCAGGGCCAGCGCATCACTTCACCGCGTACGTTGGATCTGATCACTGTCTCGGTGAAGCTGTTGATCGAAACGTAACGAGCAAAGAACTCATTGAGCACAGCACCAAGCAAGAACACACCCGTGCCTTCAAAGGCAGCTTCATCAAGCGTAATGTTGAGCTCAAGTCCGCGCGCCACGGATGAAAGACCTTGTCCAGGGAGGCGGCGAACCGCTCGTGTGGATTTGATTGAGCGTACGCCATCGATCTGTTGTGTTGTGGAACTGTCACCCAGTGGCGCATACAGATGCAGGATGGAACGCAGTGCTTGCGCACCATCTGTATCGTTGTTGTCTGCAATACTGAGGTAATTCAGTGAGAGATGATTGATGAAACGCCATGCGGTCTCACCAAAGATGTTCGAAGGACGTGGGCGACTGGGCCCATCGATGCATTTCACTGCTTCAACTGGCCCACCTTCCGGAAGGGAAAAATCAGACTTTCCGGCACCAATCGGCATCATCAATGGCAGATCCCGGTTTGTACAAAGCGCGCGGATGCCCAGCTGGTTGAGTGCCAGATTATAGGGAGCGTCTTTCGCATCTACGAGACTGACAAAAATCTCTGTGCCAAGATAATTACTCCGCCCACCTGACATCTGACGTTTGGCCGTTGCAAGCCGCTGTTTGCGGTTCACCGTGTAGTAAGCGCCTTCACTTTGTAGGTCTTGCGTACTTGATAGGCTGTAGAACGGCTTGAAGATCTGCGGGGCATCGCCTTGCGAGCTGAACCCTTCAACCTCTTGTAACTGATAAATCTCGTAATCGAGCGGTTTCGATCTGTCTGGCACCACATGATGATCGCTGCGCTTATCGTTGATATGCAAACGGTCAAGGCGCGTTGAGAACAGGTTGATTGCGGGCGTGCAGAACAATGAGATGTTGGCGCGATCAACAGCACGTTCCAGATCTTTGTCAATCCGATCAAAGAGCAGGAAGATATCCATTTCATCCGTCTCGCATTGACGAACGGCAGGTTGCAGATTGGTCAGTTCAACAAACAGGAAACGGTGTGGAAATGCGAAGTACTCTTGCAACAGACGGTACCCGCTGAAGGATTGTGGACCATAAGGAAGAAGCGCATCTTCGTCTCCATACCCACGCGTGTTCACGATCTCGGAGGAAAGACTGATTTCCCAGGAAGTAGGCAAACTTGTTGGACGGATCGAAACGCCAGTGCAATTGCCGATGATTTGCTCATAAAGCTTCACCGGTTGTGAGCCTCCACCGCGCAGATACAGCGGCAATTCGTCCAGTGCGAGCTCGTTAAATGGAATATTGCCAACCGTTTTTAGTCGAATGCGAAGTCCGGCTTTTGCTCCATTTTTCACCTCAACCTTTTGAGCGGCCAGTTCGCTTGGGCTCGCCAGATAATCGATGGCCTCTATCGTAATTGGCCAAAGGGTTGTTTCATGGGCAGTGTTATAGATACAAGGCGTCGCTCCGCGGGCACTCTTGCGGCTGCGTAACTGCGTTCCGCGAGGGATCACATACCCATCCTTCAGGGAACCCTGCGTCATATCCGGTTCTAAACTTGCGATAAGCATGGATGGAACTGGAGCCAGAAAGTGAGGATACACCATCTCAAGAAGGTGCTGCGTAAACTGAGGGAATTGAGCGTCCAGCTTGTATTGAACACGCGCAGTCAGGAATGCAAAGCCTTCCAGAAGACGTTCAACGTACGGGTCTGCACAGTCAAAACCGCTCAACCCAAGACGTCCGGCGACTTTGGGGTATGCCTCCGCAAATTCAGAGGCGCTTTCGCGAATATGCTGTAATTCTCTGTTGTAATACGGAAGCAGCCAAGGCTTCATGTCAAGAACCTCGCTGGCGCGGTTTAGCTATTTGCACCGCATGCACATCAAGGTCGAACTCAGTGCGCAGGTACAAGGCTTGTGGCAAAGGTTGGGACCACAACTGCCCTTCAATCTGGAAGTCCAGACGATTGGAGCGGCGTGGCTTATTAGGTTCAACGATAGAAACCAAAAGATTATCTGCGATAAGGCGAGGCTCGAAATGTACGATTGCCTCATGCAAGATGTCTTCAATCTCTTCAGCACTTTTGCTTGTCATCGCGCCTAGGTCTGGAATTCCAAAATTTAAGACGGAGGACTGGACTTCGGGATAGGGTGTCAAATCAATATCTGATGCCAGGCGGGTTGTGTTAAAAAGCCACTCCAAATCACGTTGAATGGAATACCGAAGATTAACCGAACTGGTGACACGGGCTTCGCGAGGCTCCACCTGCTGAAACGGGTTGTCATCTGTAAGACGATCCAACAAAGACGGGACCAACCGATCAGCAAGAGGGCGTTCAGCCATGGCCTCCCTCCGTTGAAGATGCGGCATCATCTGCGCCCGTTACGGGGCCGATGTCCTTATGAATATCCAGTTCAGTGTCAAAGTTGATCGCTCGCACCTCAAGCAGAGGGATCTCTGCGCTTTCATGCGCAAACATACGTTGCCCGATCGGTCTGTCTTCGTTCCAGGTGGTTAAACGGGAAAGCTTGAGGTTTGGGTCGTCTGAATGAACAGTCTCAACGTAACGTGTTGGAATGAAACCATTTGCAGGGCCACCATTGACCCAAAGAAGGTTCACAGGTGTCCAGCACATGTCCCGCAGATCACGAGGCTCTGGAATTCTGATGGATTTGATTGCGGAGTACGGAACCCAGTAATAGGCGTTGCTCATCATAAGCTCAAGAACGGGGCCAAGTCGCGGGTCGGCATCTGCCAGCCACTCGAACTTTTCACCATTGATGGTTCCGGAAATTGCGTCTGCTTCTTCAAAGGCTTTATCCCGAAGCTCAATTGCCGCTTGTTCGTTCTTCTCACTATCGAACTTGAGGGCTTGAACCAGGAAAGAAAGCCATTCTTTGGGTTCGCCAAAGAGCAGGGGCGTCTTGTCGCCTGAAAAGACTTCTTCGCGCAATTGCTCCATATCCAGCAAGCGGGAGTAAGTCTCCACCATAGGCACGGCACTTTCATCAAACTGCCGGATGATTGGAAGTTGCTTTTTGGCTTTGAGCCAGTCTCCATTGACGCAATAGAGCTGGAAAAGGAGGATGCGTTCTTTGACGTCCTCAGGCTTTTTTCGCACTTGCTCCTGAGTGATCTTGAGCGCTTCTTGTAAATTACCTGTGGCTAGATGTTCCTTCGCAGGCATACGGGATCACTCCAGACTATTGCGATGAGGAAAGTTTGCCGGGGAAACCCCGGCAAACAGATAAGGTAGGAAAATACTCGATTATTTGACGACGAGGTCGCGAGTATTCTTGATGCGGCTCCACTTTTCGGTAAGTGTCTTGCCCATCGCACCAGTGGTATCCATCATGGTGTAATCAATCTGAACAGCACCGTATTCCATCTGGATGGATTCTTTACACTCTTCGTCGTTACCTTCCCAACTGATTTCCTTGATGGCAACCAGCTTCATTGTGAAGGTAAGGAAGATCACACCAGCCTTACCGGATGCACCACCTGAACGGCGAAGCAAAAGTGTCACGGTCTCGTAAATACCACCGTTACAACAAGCAAGGAAAAGGCCTGGCGAACCGCGGTCACTTTTCTTTTCAATTTGGAATTCTTTAAACTTCACGCGACCAGCGCCAGAACCGCCACGCATGGAACCGATGTCCATAGTGTTTTCAGCACCCATGCTGAAAGTGGCGATTTCGAAGGCCTTTTTTTTGGCCATTTCGTCATCTTGTGTTTCGCCTTCAATGGCGATAGCACCGGCACCGGGCCCCTCGAAGATTACATATGCATCAATTGACATGACGCTTGCTCCACTTTTTGTTGCTTACGTTGTTGTGGCACTAAACGGCTTGCCGCATGAGGCGTAGTGCCGATTAACAGCGTTTTGGATGGGTTGATAAAAAACGCTGCCGTCTTCCGCGTCAGCCTGAGGTTTATCCTCCCTTGGCTGACGGAAGCTTTGAAACCAGTCGCAAGGAAACCGTCAGACCTTCCAACTGGTAATGAGGACGCAGGAAGAACTTCGCGCTGTAGTAGCCTGGGTTTGAATCGTCGGCTTCGACGACCACTTCGGCTGACGCCAAAGGCTTTTCCGCCTTTGTCTGCTCACTGGAGCCTGCAGGATCGCCATCTACGTAACGCATGATCCAATCTTGCAGCCAGTTCTGAAGATCCTGACGTTCTTTGAACGAGCCAATCTTGTCTCGAACAATACATTTTAGATAGTGAGCGAACCGACAACTTGCAAATAAGTAAGGTAACCTAGCTGCAAGGTTTGCATTTGCTGTTGCATCAGGGTCCGTATACTCTGCTGGTTTCTGCAAAGACTGTGCACCAATGAACGCGGCTAAGTCTGAATTCTTTCGGTGTAACAATGGCATCATGCCATTCTTTGCAAGTTCAGCTTCACGGCGGTCAGTGATAGCAATCTCAGTTGGACACTTCATGTCCACGCCGCCGTCATCCGTTGGGAACGTATGTGAGGGTAGACCTTCAACAGCGCCACCAGATTCAACACCTCGGATGCGGGAGCACCAGCCGTACATCTTGAATGAACGGGTGATATTGGTTGCCATTGCAAAAGCAGAATTGGACCAGACGTACTTTGAGGAGGAGGCACCTGATGTGTCCTCTTCAAAATCAAACTCATCCACTGGCTCAGTAAGCGGGCCATAAGGCAGCCGGGCCAGAAAACGCGGCATTGCAAGGCCGATATAACGGGAATCTTCAGATTCTCGTAGTGATCGCCATGCGGCATATTCTGGTGTCTGAAAGATTTTGGTGAGATCGCGGGGGTTTGAGAGTTCTTGCCAAGATTCCATTTGGAAGAGGCTAGGGCTTGCACCTGCAATGAACGGAGCATGAGCCGCCGCGGCGATCTCTGCCATTTCGTTCAAAAGTGCCACGTCTGGTGGCGTATGGTCGAAGTAGTAATCACCAATCAGCACACCATAAGGCTCACCACCGAACTGGCCGTATTCTTCTTCGTAGATTTTCTTGAAGACCGGGCTCTGATCCCAAGCCGTACCCTTGTATTTTTTCAGGGTCTTACTCAGTTCTTTTTTGGAGATATTCATCACCCGGATCTTCAGCATTTCGTCAGTCTCAGTATTATTGACGAGATAATGAAGTCCGCGCCAGGTACCTTCCAGGCTCTGGAAATCTTCGTGGTGAAGGATCGTTTGAATTTGCTCGGAAAGTTTGCGGTCAAGTTCGGCAACAATTGACTCGATTGACTTCAGCGTATCGTCTGAAATCAGCGTCGTGTTTGCCAAAGCCTGCTCAGCCAGTGTTGCCACTGCACCTTCCACGGCTTCTTTTGCGCTGTCTGACTTGGGTTTGAATTCTTGAGTGAGGAGAGATTCAAAGTTATTGGGATCAATAGCTTCAACCTGTGCCTCTTCGGCTTCGACTTCCGGTTGTTTTTCAGCTTCAGCCATTATTTTCGTCCTTCTCTTCAGCAGCAGCATCACCTTCCTTCGGTGTGGCAGCTAGTGTTTGCAAAAGGGCAGGATCATTCAAAACCTTACCGATCAACTCCTCGGCACCGGACTTGCCGTCCATATAGGTCATCAGGTTTGCAAGTTGAGTACGGGCTTCCAACAAGGTACGCAAAGCGTCAACTTTGCGGGCAACGGCTGCTGGAGAAAAGTCGTCCATACTCTCGAAGGTCAAATCAACACTGAGATTGCCTTCGCCTGTGAGGGTGTTGGGAACCCGGAATGCCACACGTGGCTTCATCGACTTCATGCGTTCATCGAAGTTGTCGACGTCGATCTCAAGGGCTTTTCGATCCCCTACAGGAGGAAGTGGATCTTCGGGCTTGCCAGAAAGATCAGCCATCACGCCAGCCACGAAAGGCAGCTGGATGGTCTTCTCTGCACCGTACAATTCAACATCGTACTCAATTTGCACTCGAGGGGCTCTGTTCCTCGCTATAAATTTCTGACTACTTTGTTTTGCCATGTGATCGGGTTCCCGGTACTTTTGTTCTTATTCAGACCTGGGTTATTCGATTGAACCAGAATGCTCGTCATCGTCGTCGGGGCGTACCCCTCTGATATTCAAAACTTGTGCTTCCCCATCTGGAGCGAGGTCCTTGATGATGGAATAAAAGTCGAGATCAACAAGACGTCGGGCCCGACCCAGTAGAAGTGGAACCGGACTTGAAGGTTCGCTACGCTTGTAATACGCACAAACTTCATCAAGAGCCCTTAACACGTCAGTTCGGTTTATAACTGTTCCGGTAAAACTTGTGCTTTTCTTGCCTGTTCGGGCTTTAACTGGTCCATCTTCCTCAGAGTCAGGTTCTCCATCTTCCTCCTCCTCTTCCTCTTCGATTTCCAGTGCTGGAGCCAATAAAAACTGCGCTTGACGCAACTCTCGCAGCAGGTCGTCAAGGATCAGGCCACCGTGCTGCGCGAAAAAATCCCGGATATGCTCGGATGTTTTGATCGCGGTTTCGATTGCATTAACAACCTCTGCAATGTTTTCGCGATCAGTCTCTCTGAGAGCTGCGTCATAAGAGGCAATGTCCGGCCTATCACGACCATCAGGCAGTTCAGTCTCCCCGCGGGCAATAGCGATCTCGTTGAGAGACCATGCCCCGAAGATACGAGACTGAACCAAAGCGGCATTTCTGATCAAAGCAAGCGTTGTGCGTCTGTCGTTGAGAGCGGAAAGGACATTCGCACGCATGATCGGGTCATGCCCCTCTGCGGGATCAAGTTCTGGATGTAGCGTATCCCAGAAGGAATCCAGCATTTGTGCAATGAAATCCATGCCTTTGGCGAAGCCTGGATACCCTTCAATTGCAATTAGAGATTGTGCGTGAATGATGGCAACGCGAAGATCGTAGGTCCGTGTAAGCAGTTGGGTGGAGAGGCGCAGCGCCTCCTTCCAGTCAGGCTCTTCCCCTTTGATAATGGCTTCCCCGATCTGGTGATCTTGGGTGCCACTGGCAGCAGTCTCCATCGTCAGGAAGTCAGGATCGTATTCAAGATCCGGCCCGCAAGGTGCATTCTCCTCAATAGGTTGAAGGGAAGCCGTTGGATCCATTCGAAATCTATCCCGCTCTGCTACTGCTTATTGGGACTGGAAGTCCGATCACTACCAAGTATTTGCGCATAGGATTGGTAGAGGTTGCCAAATGAGTGGGGCGACCACTCGAGATGAGCCTATAATATTCCGCAAGATCATTTCAATGTGTGTACAGTGTAAGAGGAACTGGTAATATCGTTATTAACTCGTTGACTTGATAGGGAAAAGTATCTCTGCAACCAGAACACTCTGACAGATATGAGGATATTGTGTTGGAACCTGCAAAGAACACATCAACAAGCACTGTCAGGTTTTACAAGTGCCCGTCGACAAAACGCATGTTGGCAGAGAAGACGCTCATCTCATCATCTGCTCCGCAGCAACTTTTTTTTAGAGAAGCAAAAGCCCTGCAGCGCCTGTCAGGCACCATCGCGCCGAAGTTTGTAGCGCTGAAAGCCGAAGACGGAAACATCAAGTTGATTATGGAGTTGGTGGAAGGCCAAACACTTGCCGACAAGATGAGTAAGGCGTCGCTTTCCTCAAATGAATGCGTCCAACTCTGTAAGCAATTGGTTCTGACGATCAATCATCTCCATAACGCAGGGATTGCTCACCTAGATCTCGCTCCCAACAACATCATGCTAAGCAACCAGGGAGAGCATGGCTTAGTCATTCTGGATTTTGCCTATTGTGCCTTTGCGGATGAACTGCCGTTTGTAAGACCCCGTAGCAGTTTTACTGGTCATTTGAACTATGCCGCACCAGAACAGCTCGGGTTAGGCACGGATCAAATCACAGAGAAAGCAGACCTGTATGCACTAGGCTTGATTATACGCGAGATGTTTGGATATCGGGATCATATCAAGGACACATATGAAGCTGCCATTGCGTTTCGGCAGAGCAATCCTGACCTCAGAAAATTACCGCCAGACTGGCGGCAAATGGTTACTCAACTGCTGAAATTTGTGCCGGGTGAGCGCGTTAGAATATTAACGCACAGCGACTACAGCACCTAGTCGTAGGTTTGATGTTAAGAGCTGCGGAGAGGGCATAGGCGAGCCCAATGGCAGCCTCCGTTCGGGCAAATAAACCCGCATTGAGGCGTGCGGATGCTCGAAGTGATGCGCGTGCAGATGCCCTCATGGAAATGCGGTTTGCATTGCGAAGCCAGTCAGCCTGACCAATGTTCAGATCAAGATCACTCAGATCCACTTTCGCTGTCGGCAGTTTCAGGTTCAGCTGTGGCAGCAATCTGGAAAAGAGGCTTAGCTTTGCAGTAATGCGAGCCCAGGCTTTGACGTTTCCTGAGAAAAGACTTTCGCCAAAGGCCAGCTGCAAAAGACCAATGATGTTCAGAGCGGCTAAAATTTTGAATGCTGCTTTCAAATCGAACTTGAAGCCAAGGTTCCAGTTGCCAAAGTCAGCCAACATCTTAGCAAGAGCCTTCAGATCAGCCTGAGCGTTCATATTCAAATTCTGCTTCAGACCCAGATCAACGAGCCCAAGCAAAGGCAGATTAATTTTGGCCTTCGGGAGAATGAGATTTAGCTTGCCAAGATTGAGATTAAACGGGTTCAGTCCGAGCCCCTTAATCTGAAGGATGAGTTGCGCGGCAAGCCCCAGCTTCGCAAGGATATGACCAGGAAGGGAACCAAGCTTCAGCGCAAGAGGAAGTGCGAACTTCGCTGAGGTTTGCGCAAGTTTTTTCAGTTTTAGCTTGGCAGCGGGAAGTGTCGCAGACTCTGTCACCCGAAGAGCCAGGTCGGCAGCTGCAGTCAGGCGATGATTGATGCTGGCGTTCAACGCCAAAAGTTGCGCAAGGCTCAGGAAGTTGAATGGACGAAACCGCATGAACAGATGGGGGGATGTGACACGAAGAGAAGGTCCTTTGATACGCGGCAAAGCCGTCGCTTCTCCTGCCTTCAACACAAGAGGAACAAGCAGGTTGAGGTTGATGTCGGGAATGATATCTGGACAAAAACAGAAGCAAGGCAATGCGGGGTGCTCCTTCGGCTTGTTTCCGTAAACAAAGGTCGCCCCATGCTACAAAGACCGCAGCATGGGGCGTTTAGATCAGATAGAAATCTTCTGTTCGATATCTTTCAGCGCAGCTTCAATCGGCTTCTTGATTGAAACTGTTACACCGAGTGGGTTTTTCTCGAGCAAGTCGATCAGTTTATCTGAGGCCATATGCTTGTTGAGCGTTGTGATACTTGCAGAGAGCTTTTTCGCAACAGCAACTTTCTGCTTTGGATCAGCTGCGCCCCAGTCTTTCAGACCAGCGAGCACCGCATCCAGATTCCCTTGCAGGACGCTGGCTGCACCAGTCAATGCTTGAGAGGGTCCCTTAGCCTGAATGAGCTGCATCCGTGGGTCTGAATGTGCTTTTAGCTTGGCAAGGAGGCTACCAATTTCTGTTTCAACATTTGCACGTTGAACCTGAAACTCTTTGATCGCGGCAAAGACCTCTTTCTGGTCGACCTTCTCTGGTGTTGGAGCTTGCGCCAACAGAGCAAGCATTGCTTTCACACCTGATTGCGTACCGGGATCGTCCAGCGCATTGACGGAGGCTTCAACCGCTGCAAGTTGCTGCCTCAGCTTGCCATCATATTCCTCATCCTTGCCGAGAGCTTTCTCAACTTTATGGGTGAGTGCAGCCAGGATCGACGTCAGCTTGTCACGTAGTATTTCTTCTTGTGCTGCGTCTTCCGCGGCAGCTGCTGCGGCATCTTCAGCAGATGTGTCCTCGTCGTCTTCAGTGTCTTCCAGACTTTCGCCGCTGGCAGCCAGTTCTTCATCAGTAAAGGCTTCATCACTGCCGGAGTCTGAAACTTCATCAGTTTCATGAGAGAACGTATCCAGCATATGATCTGGAGTCTCTGCACCTTCTTCCTCTGCGTGATCAGAGTGAACGGTGTTGCCCTCTTCATCTTTTACATGGATCTTGAAGTTCAGCTTTTGGCTGATTAGGAACTTACGCATCATCTTGATAAGCCCTTGAGTAGGTGGCTTACCAACGCATTCGATGGTCATTTCCTTACTTTTGATGGTCACAACCCCACACATGCTCTTGGGGTTCTGGGTCTCTTTCTTCACCGCGACCAAAAGCATCTTTGGCTTTTTCCGCGGGTGAATCATCAAAGCGTCGTCTTCCTTTGGATTCTTGTTTGGCGAATACGCAAAGTTGACTTCTTGCTTACGTGCCTTCTGAATGCCTGCTTTTAGCTGTTGTAGTTCTTTGGGGTCCATTGGGTAACCTCGACGTTTGATCTTCCGACTACTTACTAAACTTCCTTTTATGTACTTTACATAAAACAGGTCTCGACGGTTTTAAATAAAGAGTACTGTCTGGGCGCACGTCATCAGTGTTGAGCGTTTCAAAATCAAACATGGTACACAATCGCGCGATCACTTTAATTCCAAGAAAGGTGACGTAGCTGGCGCCCGTACACATTCTCGGGCCCAAACCAAAGGGGAAATAGCTCCCAAGTGTTGCTTTCGCTTCTCCGCGCGAAAATCGATCAGGATCGAACATATCTGGATTTTCCCAGAATGAACGGTGGCGATGAACAACCCATGGACTGATGATTACCATGGATTCCTTAGGGATTAGAGTGTCCCCAAGTGTCGTGTCTTCTCGGGCAACGCGGGAAAGATAAAGCACGGGTGGATAAAGACGCAGGACCTCTTTAAAGACGTCCCGCGTAAAACGCAGGCGGGGCAGGTGCTCATAAGAGATACGGCCACAAGCTGTCACCAGCTGCACTTCTGTTCGAATGCGCTCAACAATCTCTGGGCATTGCGCAAGAATATAGACAGACCAACACAGCGCTGCAGATGTTGTTTCGTGGCTAGAGAGGAAAATGCTCGCGACCTGGTCAACAAGTTGTGATTTCGTAAAACGCTTGCCGGTCGATGGAACACGAGCATCCTGAAACACTTGAAAGAAGTTTTGAGAGTTCGGAGGCTTGTTATGCATGTGCTCGTCAATGATTTGCGAAATGACAGCACGCACGTCTTCTGCGGTCTTCAAGGCAGCTTCCGTAAACACCGGCTGTGACCGACCGGTAAAACGCTTCAGATCTAACGCTGTCCCGGCAACTTCCTCCTCATATTTCATTATGGAGTCGAAACATTGGTGCTCCAGCTGGATCTCAATGGGCTTTGAGAACACACAGCGGAAATTAACATCGGCAACCAGAAAGTTGATCTCTTCAGCCAGTTTGACGGTTTGACCAGTTTCAGCGTGTTGCTGAAAACGCTCAACAAAGGAGCTTAGTGCTTCTTGCAGATAGCCAAACGAGATGCGGACACTGGTGTTGGAGAAAATAGGCGCAACCATTTCATGCTGGTCTTGCCAGTCAACACCTTCTGCAGAAACCAGACCATTATGCAGGATCGGCTTCAACAGTTCTGCAATTCCGCCGCCTTTTGGGAAAATCGCTTGTTGCTCTTCCAGGACTCTGGACAGCAACTTGGGCTCATTTACGAGGAATTTACGCGGGTCATCATCGTCAAACTGAAAAATCGCGCACTCGTACAGCTCCTTTGGGATGACACCAAGAGGGTCAGAGCTCAAATAATTACTGAAGTTTCTCCAGCCTTCTGCGGCTTCTCCCGGATAGGGTGCTGGCGGACGATATAATGAAATCTTGTTTTCCATTATCTACATTCATGTTGCGGCGGAAATTGGAATACTTCCGCACATTTCCCAACATCATCAGCGCAAGCCGAAAGGAGAAGTAGGTGAGAACCCATGCGCAATAGTGCTTTGCGGGAATATAGAACAGCCCTCTTAGAGATTTGCTTTCGGGACGCCGCAAATTTTGTTTGATTGCTAATCAAGAGAAAACACTCTGAGTAACCAATGGTTTTGGTCTCATCAGACACAGCGGTAAAAGTAAGAGCTATAGGGCTTTAGGCCTGATGTGATGACAATAGAAAGCAAGGCAAACCCACTCAAATATGGCTGCAGAAAACGTCTTCTAACCTTACTTGAATCTAAAAGAGATCCCCTGAGGGAAGGTGTTGGCGTGTTATGACTTGGAAAAAGACGAGTTTGGAACGCCCGTACTGTTGCGCAGGATCAAGCGGCACCCAAGCTCCACGCGGCGCGCACTGCGCTCGCCATCAGGCAGGGTTAAAGCTTCTTCCAGCAGATTCAGCGCGACGTGACCGATCTCTTCCATGGGAACGTGGATGGTAGAGAGGGAAGGGCTGGACAGTTCGCCAAACAATGCATTGTCAAAGCCCATAACTGAAACATCGTTGGGGACGGAGTAGCCGTGGGTCTGTAGGGCTTTCATCGCACCAAGCGCAACGTTGTCTGCTGAGCAAAAGAACGCGGAGTACGGGGAGGGACCATTGTGTTCGCTCAGCCATTTGCTGAAGTTGGTCTCCACCACATCCTGTTGATAGTCGCCAACATCGATAATGTCGGAGACAGGAACGTCGAGCCCTGCTTGTCGGAAGGCATCCAGAAACCCTTCAGTCCGTTGCTTCGCAACCCGCCGATTGCCCCAGGTGAGCAGCGCAATCCTTTTATGGCCCAGTTCCAGCAGGTGATCAGTCGCGAGCTTTGCCCCAAAACGGTTGCTGGGGGCAACAGTATCCACTCTCATCGACTGATCCTGCCCACTCAGGATAACGGAGGCAGACGGCAGCTTGTAGAGCATATCGATGAGACATTGCCTGTCATCCTGCATGACTGCGATGCCTTGGGGGCGGTGTTTTGCAACGGCCTCCACAATATTGTCCGGATTGATTTCATTTTCTTCCTCGATCTGAGGAATGAGGCGAATACCACGGCTTTGGCATTCTTTCCTGAAGGCGTTCAGCATGGTCCAGGCCACAAAGTTGCGGTCAGACTTAGGGAAGGCTTTCTTGGTGCCAACCAGTAGCACTGTAGAGAGCAGGGAGATAGAAGCCTTACGTCTCCGCTTGGCGAGGTAACCGGTCTCACGCGCGATGCCTAACACACGTTCCTGCACTTCACTGCCGATGGGAGCAGAAGCGTTCAAAACGTGGGAAACAGTGCTGATTGAGACGTTCGCAAGCTTTGCGATCTGCTTGATACCCGTTGCCACGCGACTTCCACCATTCATCAATAAGACAGGCAATTATTGAATGAAAATCTTTTCATGTGCAACGCCTACGTGCGCACCGCTGTGTATCACTGAGAGGAACTGATCGATGAATATTACTTATCCAATACGCATTTGATGCTCAGATAACTTCGCAGTGATATTCGTGATTATGATCTAAGATGATGAATAGATTTAAGAAAATCTGCATCGCTCAACTTTTGGTGGCAAATGAGCCAGATTGAGTGATGACCTTGAAGTAAGTTGAAGAACCAATCATGAAAAAATTTTCATAAAGGCGCCTTGTTGTCAAACGGTGCTCCTGTCATCTTTGCCGTGTAACTGATTGTCAACAAAGTCATATTCGGGCTGCGATGTGCAGTGGGGTGGGCTTGTTGCATTAATAGAAGTAATGCGTTTTGGCGGGGAGGATCTGGCAAAACGTGTTGGGGGAGAATTTGATGAAGAGCGTTACACTCACGTCGATTGCTGCTTTGACGCTGCCGTTTCTGGCCGCCAATGGCTGGGCCTATAACGAGGCGCCCATGCTCAAGCAGTTGGTTGAAGCCGGTCAATTGCCACCGGTTGAAGAGCGTCTGCCGAAAAATCCACGCGTTATTCCTGTCTACGACAGCATCGGCACCTATGGTGGTGTCCTGAAACGTGCGTTCAAAGGCCCGAGCGACCGTTGGGGACCAACCAAGCTCATGGAAGAGCGTGTGGTTGAAACCTACATGGATGGAGACAAGAACCTGTCTCTGGTTCCAGGCTGGATCGGCGAATACTTTGCAAGTGAGGACGCTCGTGAGTTCACCTTCACAATCCGCGAAGGTCTGCGCTGGTCTGACGGCGCTCCCGTCACCACCCGCGATGTGCGGTTCTGGTATGAAGACGTCTTCCTCAACGAAGATCTGATGCCCTCCATCAAGGCGCTGTACACCTCCAACGGTGTGCCAATGAAGCTGTCTTTTTCTGATGATTACACCTTCACAGTTTCCTTTGAGAAGCCATACCCGCTGTTCCTGACCGTTCTGGCCAAGGAAAGCACGGGCCGTCCGGGTCTGGATCGCCCTGGCTTCATCGAGCCATTCCACTACCTCAAAGACTACCACCCAGCCTACGCTGATCCTGCCAAGCTGGAGGCAGCCATTGCCAAGTATGGTGCCAAGAAGTGGACGGATCTTTGGGATTCCAAAGGCCAAATTCAGGCGTGGTGGTTCAACCCCAATATGCCGGTTCTCACCGCATGGCGCGTGAAGACACCGCCGCCCTCCGACACCGTGGTCATGGAGCGCAATCCTTATTACTACGGCGTGGATGCAGAAGGAAACCAGCTTCCTTACATCGACCAGATTGAGCACCGCCTGTTCCAGGATCCGCAAGCCATCAACTTCATGGCGATTCAGGGCGAGATTGACCTCCAAAACCGCCACATCAATGTGGCTGACTTCACATTGCTGAAGGAAAACGAGGCCAAGGGCGACTACACCATTGAAAAATGGACCAAGGCGCTGACATGGTCGATCATTCCGAACCTCAATTCCAAAGATGAAGTCAAGCAGGCTCTGTTTGAAGACATTCGCTTCCGCGAAGCACTAAACATCTCAGTTGACCGCGAAACCATCAACGAACTGGCGTTCTCCGGTTTGGGTGAGGCGCGTCAGGCTTCGCCGATCTCCGGTTCTCCATTCTACGACGAGGAAGCTGAAGCGCGTTGGACAGAGTATGACCCGGACAAAGCCGCAGAGCTTCTGGATGCAATCGGCCTGACCGAGCAAGATGGGGATGGCTATCGTCTGATGTCTGATGGTCGTCGTCTCAGCCTCGTGCTGGAAACTCGCTGGGACATCCAGGGTGAACTGCTCGAAGTGGTCCGTACCTACTGGCAGGATGTGGGCATTGAAGTGCTGGTGCGTATCATCGATCGCACGCTTTACCAGCAGCACGTTGATACGGCGGACTTTGATATGGTCCTCGACACGTTTGATCGTTCCTCCGTCATTACAGCTGACCCACTTCGGTTCCTTGGTCGCTATGGCTTTGCACAGAGCTACTTCAACTGGTGGAGCACCAACGGTAAGGCTGGTGAAGAGCCGCCGAAAGATCATCCGATCAGAGAAGTCTGGAAAGCATGGGAAAGCGCCCAAACTGCACATAGCCTTGAAGAAGCTAATACCTATGCGCAGCAGATGGTGACCTTGCACAAACAATACGGTTGGCATGTGGGGCTCGTTGGTGAAACGCCTGCAATCTACGTGCGCAAAAACAACCTGAAAAACTTCCCTGCGGGGTTCGTCCACGACGACGCTTTACGCGGCGTTGGCCTCGCATATCCGCAGCAGCTCTATTTCTCCCAAGATTAACCTGCCTTGCGGTTGAACTGGTGGCGGCGATCCCGATGCCGCCGCCAGTTCACAACTTCAATGCGTCCTTACAAGTACAATAAAACGGAAAAGGGATATGGCAGGTTATATTGCGCATCGCCTACTGTGGTCGATCCCGACATTGATCGTTATCACGATTGCCACATTCGTTATCATTCAGCTTCCACCGGGTGATTATGTAACAGCATACATTGCAGAACTGGTAGAAACTGGCGAAGTTATTGATGCGGAAACAGCCGCTCACATTCGTCATGAGTTTGGTTTGGACCGTCCAATGTACGAGCAGTTCCTCACATGGATCGGCGGAATTCTGCTTCATGGTGACTTCGGGCTGTCTCTCGACTGGAAACTCCCGGTATCTGAGCTGATCTGGGATCGTATCGGTCTCACCCTGCTGATCTCCATGCTCTCATTGTTGATGACATGGGCGATCGCTATTCCAATCGGCGTATATTCCGCCACGCGTCAGTATTCATTCCTCGACCATCTGTTCACCGTTCTTGGCTTCCTCGGGCGCGGTATTCCGGACTTCCTACTGGCCTTGGTGCTGATGTGGATGGGCTTCCTCTACTTCAACTTCCACGTTGGCGGACTGTTCTCACCAGCCTACGAAAATGCACCGTGGTCCTTTGCAAAATTCGGTGACCTTCTCTCCCACCTTTGGGTACCCGTTCTCGTACTCTCTACCGGTGGTGCAGCTGGCCTGTTGCGCATCATGCGCGCCAATATGCTGGAAGAGCTGGGTAAACCGTATGTTGAGACCGCCTATGCACAAGGCTTGAGCGAACGACAGGTCGTCTGGCGCTACCCGGTGCGCGTTGCTCTCAACCCGTTCATCTCCACCGTAGGCTGGGCATTGCCTGCACTCATTTCTGGCGATGTCATCACGGCTGTGGTGCTGAACCTCCCGACAACCGGCCCACTGCTTCTGCGCTCTTTGCAGAACCAGGACATGTATCTGGCTGGTGGCTTCATTCTCATACTGAGCGTCTTCACCATCATCGGCACGTTGCTTTCAGACATTCTGCTGGTGCTGACCGATCCACGCATTCGTCATTCGTGAGGGCACTATGTCAGAGCAAACTTTAAGTGATACTGCTGTTGAACCTGCAGTCGAGGTGAAGGAAAACTCCTCCTACACTGCCAAGCCACTGACCCTGATGTGGTGGCGCTTCAAAAAACATAAACTGGCCCTCTGGTCTCTGGGCGTGATCATCCTGCTTTATCTGGTTGCCGCATTCGCTGGCTTTCTGGCGCCGTATGATCCGTTCAAACACAACAGACTTCACCCGTTCGTTCCGCCGCAGTCCATCCACTTGTTTAGTGAGGATGGCACGTTCCAGGGCCCGTTCGTCTATGGCCTGAAACGTCAGCGTGACCCAGAAACCGCGCGTCTGTCTTTTGAGGAAGATACCAGCAAGATCAATCGCATCCGGTTCTTCGTCGAAGGTGACAAATATAAGTTCTGGGGTCTTGTTCCAACCAAACTGCGCTTGTTTGGTGTCGAAGGTCGTCGCAACCGGATCTACATTCTTGGAACGGACAAACTTGGTCGTGACCTGTTCTCTCGTTTGGTCTATGGCGCTCGTGTCACGCTCTCCGTTGGTTTGATCGGCGTGTTCTTCTCCTTCGTGATCGGCATTACACTTGGCAGTCTGGCAGGTCTCATCGGCGGAACAATTGATACTGTCATCCAGCGTATGGCCGAACTCGTCCGCTCCATTCCAACCATCCCGCTCTGGCTTGGTTTGGCAGCTGCTCTTCCGGTGAATTGGGATCCGATCCTCGTTTACTTGCTCATCACGGTCATTCTGGCATTGATCGGCTGGACCAACCTTGCCCGTGTGGTGCGTGGCCACTTCATGACCATCCGCAATCAGGATTTCGTGCTGGCAGCTCGTCTGTCTGGTGCCTCCAAAACCCGCATTGTGACCCGTCACATGCTGCCATCCATGACGTCCTATGTGATCGCAGCAATCTCATTGGCAATCCCGGAGATGATCCTCGGTGAGACAGCACTCAGCTTCCTTGGTCTGGGTCTGCGTCCTCCGGTCATCAGTTGGGGTGTGCTGCTACAGGATGCTCAGAACCTGCGCTCAATCGCTCTGGCTCCGTGGCTCCTCATTCCTGGCGTAGCGATTGTTGTGACAATCCTTGCTTTCAACTTCCTCGGCGATGGCTTGCGTGATGCTGCCGATCCCTATCAGAAATAAGGAGAACGGATCATGCAGGATGAAACCATTCTCGAAATCAAAGATCTCAACATTTGCTTTGAAATGCGTGAGGGGACCGTCAATGCCGTTAATGGCGTCAACTTTTCCGTCAAACCAGGTGAAGTGCTTGGCATCGTAGGCGAAAGCGGTAGCGGAAAGTCCCTGAGTGCCCGCTCCATCATGAACCTGCTGCCCCGCAACGCAACAGTCACCAATGGTTCTGTAAAGTTCCGCAAGAGCGATGGCGAAGTTGTCGATATCCTTGCTGAAAAGCGAGAAAGCCGGAAGATGCGTGAACTGCGTGGCGGCCACGTAGGTATGATTTTTCAGGAGCCTATGACAGCTCTCAGCCCGGTGCATTCCATCGGCAAACAGATCATGACCACGCTAAGCCTGCATACGGGCCTTTCTAAAAAGGCGCAGGTGGAACGGGCAGCAGATCTGCTGGCTATGGTGCAAATGCCAAAGCCTATGGAAATGCTGAAAAAGTACCCACATCAGCTCTCTGGCGGCATGCGTCAGCGTGCCATGATCGCCATGGCACTTTCCTGTAACCCAAGCCTGTTGCTGGCTGATGAGCCCACAACCGCGCTGGATGTGACCACAGAAGCGCAGATCCTCGACCTCATCATGTCCTTGCAGGACGAGTTGAACATGGCGGTGATCTTTATCACCCATAACTTCGGTGTGGTGGCAGAAATCGCAGATCGTGTCTCGGTTATGTATCTGGGCAACGCGGTGGAAACGGCTGCCGTAGATGACATTTTCTACAATCCAAAGCACCCGTACACCCGTGCATTGCTGCAATCCATCCCGCGTCTGGATGGGCAAAAACATCGCCGTCTGCAAACAATCGAAGGCATGGTGCCTGATCCGTTCAACCTGCCAACAGGCTGCGTGTTCCACACGCGCTGCGCTGAAAAGATGGCAGGCAAATGCACCAGCCAGATCCCTGAGCTGACGTATTTTGAAAACGATCAGATGGCGCGCTGCCATCTCCATCAGGCATAAGGGCGAACTCCCATGACAAACATTCATGTACCTGATGATGCGCTGATCAGTGTTGAAAAACTGCAGATGCACTTCCCGATTAAAAAGGGATTTCTGGGCAGAGAGCAGGGCGCAGTCAAAGCCGTAGATGACGTGTCTTTTTACATCAGAAAAGGCGAAACTCTGGGTATCGTGGGTGAAAGTGGCTCTGGCAAATCCACCACCGCACGTGCTTTGCTGCGAGCTTATGAACCGACCGGCGGGAAAATTCGCTTCAAAGACCCAGATGGTGTCTGGCATGACCTGACGCACAAGTCCGAAGCTGAAATGCGCAAGTTGCGCCAGCACATGCAGATGATCTTTCAGGATCCTTATGCATCACTCAACCCACGTATGACGCTGCTGCAACTGGTCAGCGAACCGCTCGTCAACATCGGCGTCACCAACAAGAGCGAACTGGAAGACTGCGTTGCGGATCTGTTGAGCAAAGTGGGCCTGCGCCCTGAGAACATGAGCCGCTATCCGCACGCATTCAGTGGTGGTCAGCGCCAACGCATCGGCATTGCTCGCGCATTGGCATTGAACCCGACCTTCATCGCAGCTGATGAATCCGTATCAGCACTGGATGTGTCCATCGCCGCGCAGACCATCAACCTGCTTCAGGACCTGCAAGAGCAGATGGGGCTGACCTATCTCTTCATCACCCATGACCTGAGCATGGTGGAACACATCAGTGATCGTATCGGCGTGATGTATGCTGGGCGTTTGGTTGAGGTGGCAGACACAGCCAGCTTCTTTGAACAGCCGCTGCATCCATACTCAGATGCACTGCTGGCCGCTATCCCAATCCCGGATCCTAAGCGAGCCCGTGCCAAGAAGCGCGGTTTTGTCAAAGGGGAGGTAGCCGATCCGGCGAACCTGCCAGTGGGCTGTGCGTTTGCCAGCCGGTGTCCGCATGCATCTGAGCTTTGCCACATGTCCAATCCGGAATTGACTGAAACAGCAGGTGGTCGGTTCGTCCGCTGCCATCACTCTGCTGACCTGAAGCTACAAGAGGCCAACTATGACCAATAAAAACGGAAGCCTCATTGCCTTGAGGCAGGGTCTTCAGGAAACCGATGAACTCAACCTTGCGCGTAAATTTGCACCAGTGCTGCGACTGGACAGATCAGAACCATGGCGCCCGACCGCTATTGGGTTCACGGTTTTTTTGGAGGCAGGCAAGTCTCCAAGTAGCAAGTTTGAGATTGCGCCTAAAGCTGACCGCGTCATCGAATACGCGATCTTCTGGGACTATGACATTCAGCATCTTTACGATCTGGAGCACATCTGGGTTCATCTCGATGTAGACGATCAGGTTGTCGCCGTTGAAGCATCTCAGCACGGCAAGCGCGTTGAAATGAAGAACGGTGATGCGCTGCCAATTGAAAATGGCCGCGTCACGCTTTGGGCAGAACCAGGCAAACACGCCCACTTTGCATCCCGTGATGCCATGAAGGAACGCGAAGCTCACACCCGTTACGAGTGCTCGTTGGGGGCGGGGGTACATGGTGTTCATATGGGGAATCCATTCTCGCAAGAGTTTGGTGAGGTCACTCCATATGAACACCGCCTCGCACGCCTGCAAATGCAGCGTTTGATGATGGAACCATCCTACGCCGAAACTCTGCGCTGGGATTGTGCTGAAGGCGATCTGGTGCCATGGGCTCGTGCGGAAAGCTGGATCCCTGAGCGGGTGAAGCACCTCATCAACGATCTGCGCAAAACCCTTCCGCATTTCAAAGCCATCTTTCTGGATTGTGGTGACACGCTCATCGATGAAGGCACTGAGATTAAAAAGGAAGGCAGTGATGTTGCCTACGGTGCTGAGCTCCTGCCACATGCCCGTGAAGCGCTGAACACGCTGGTTGCCCGCGGCTACCGCCTTGCTCTCGTGGCTGACGGCCCACGCGCAACCTTTGAGAACATTCTGGGGCAGCACGACCTGTGGGGTCATTTCGAAAGCCACACCATTTCAGGTGATGTGGGTGTTCTGAAGCCAGATTACAGAATGTTTGAGTGCGCCATATCTTCACTCGGGCTGAGCGAAACAGATGCAGGCAGTATCGTCATGGTTGGCAACAACCTCGAACGTGACATCAAAGGTGCGAACGGAGCAGGTCACAAGAGCATCTTCCATAAATGGACGCAGCGCAGAAATGTGGTCCCGCAAGACGCTAGTGAAGAACCTACTCGGATCATCGCTTCGCTTCACGAGCTGGTCAGCTGTATCGAGCAGATCGAGCTTTCGCTTACCTGAAGTCCTATAAAAGATACCCCATTTACAAGGAGTGGTTTTGTGCCAAAAACACAATTCCCCTGGCAGATCAAAAAGGGTGAGTCCTTAAGTTATTGGGAGGTCTCTGGGCTGACGGAGACACCCTTTGCTGGCGAGGCAGATACTCTGCCCGACAAAGTGAACTACACCTACATCAACGGTTTCACCGATGTCGGCGACCTCCCATGCCGCATTGCCTTCTGGAATGACATGAAGGGCAGGGATGTTACGTGCCCGCATGATGCCCAAATGGCTGAAACTCGCATCCAGCCGTCACAGTCTGTGTTGGACTTCAGTGGCTTCTGGTTCTGCCCAACCCATCTGCAACGCGTTTTGCGCTGTGTGGTGAACGCACCAACTACAAGGAACTATCAGTTCCGCGTCCACACAGCCGGCGGTGTACGTGTCTGGGTGAACGGTGAGCCCGGTTTTGCATTCGAGCCTCTGGTCCGGAATAAACCGCAGGAAAGCCTTGAAACGCTTGCTTTGTCTGAAGGTGCCAATGAAATCGTCGTGCATCTGGAAGACATTGCCGAGCGCGACACCGTTTATTCTCTCGAGCTTCTCTATGAGGGCTCAGAGGAAACTGACGCTGATCTGCAAGTCGGCCTGAGCGCTACATACGATGCGGAGGCCTTGAGGGAAGCAGAAGCGTTTATCTCCAGCGTCCAGCCAGACAAACTCTACTACTCCGAAGGACATGTGGAACTGCAGTTTGAAGGCTCCTTGCCAGAAGACGCTCAGGTCCACGTTGAAACCCTGCCATTGCTGAAGCCAACGCTGGCGGGCAGTATGGGCACCTACACCTTGCCCAAAGGCGCAAATCGTCTGGTCGGTCCACGTGTCGATGATCTGGCTCCGGCCACCAACCTCGTGCGGGTCACCTTGTTCACCCAAGGCCTTGGTGTTGCTCGGGAAGTGGGCGTTGTCTGCCTGAAGGATCTGGAAAAGGGCACTGGCTCAACACTGGAAGAGCGCCGCAATGAGCTTTTAACATCCAGCGCTCAAACAGGCGAAAGCCATCTCTCCCATGCTTTGGCAAAACTACATGCGGGCACTGATCTGGACACAGCCGAGAAGCTGCTTCTTGAAGCGCTGAGCAAGATTTCCCGCCGCGAAGATTGCGCCGACTTTGCGTTCCTACCGCTACTCTGGATTTGGAAAGATCATGCATGGACAAAGTTCTCAGAGCAAACCTGGCGCCGTGTCCGCTCTACAATCCTCGGCTTCCGCTACTGGTTTGATGAACCGGGCAACGATGCCATGTGGTTCTGGAGTGAAAACCACACGCTCTGCTTTCATGCCTCTCAGTACCTTGCTGGAATCATGTTCCCGGAAGATCTCTTCCTCTGCTCTGGCAGACAAGGCCAGCATCAAAAGCAGGTTGGCTATGAGCGGCTGTTGAAGTGGTTTGAAACCGTGGAACGGGACGGACTGGCAGAGTGGAACTCCATTCCATACTACCCGATCGACTTTATCGGCCTGACAGCACTGTATCATCTGGCTCAAGATGCTGACATCCGTGATCGCTCCAAAGCGCTCATGGACTCTATATTCCAAATGATGGCCCTGCACACTCAGTCCGGCCTTCCTGCGGGTACTATGGGGCGGTGTTACGACAAGGATATCTTCGCAGGCCCGGCAAGTGAACTGGCAACGCTCTGCCATTTCGCATGGGGCAACGGGTTTGTGTCCTCCGGCAACTTCGCCTCAACGCTGGTTGCGCTCAGCGACTACGCACCGCCGGAAGAAACCAGCACATATGCGTCGGTACCTGAAGGACGTGCACTGGAAACCAGCTACACGCAGGGTCATGAACATGCAGGCAAACTGAAGCTTTGCAAAACTGCGGATGCACAGCTTTCCACCGTCGTAGACCACAAAACCGGGCAACACGGCCACCAGCAGCATGTGCAGGATGTCATGCTCGCAGGCAATCCATATGCACGGTTCTGGATCAACCATCCGGGTGAAACCCAGGTTTGGGGTAGTGGTCGGCCTTCTTACTGGTCCGGCAACGGTACGCTCCCGCGTGCGGATCAAACGGGCCCAGTGGGCCTGATGATTTTCAATGCCGCCGAAAACGAGACTGACTTCACCCACCTCTATGGACCTCTGCACATCTGTGATGAGCATGAGCTCACTGGCAACTGGCTCTTTGCGCGTGTCAAAGATGGTTTCACCGCCTTCTACACTGCAAATGGCATGGAGCCTCTGCAAACCGGCTGCTTTGCAGGTGTTGAGTTCCGCAGTTCAGGACGCCGCAATGCATGGGTGACCGTAACAGGCTCAGCTCAAATCGAAACCTTCGCAGAGTTCAAGGCACGTCTGCTCACCAGCAGCATCAGTTGGAATCTAGAAACATTGTCCTTAAGCGTTGAGTTCAACGGGCAGGGCAACCTCTCGCTCAATTGGGAAGGCGAGTTGCGCGTCAACGGCAAGCAAAGTGTCTTCGAAAACCTCAGCCCGGTCCCTCGCATTGGCCTGAAACGACTTGATCAGTCCAGCTTAACTCAGGAGGAAGCCCATGTTTGAGACATCCAGGCTTGAAGATGCTCTGGCTCTGACAGCAGATGGCTTCCGCAGTCTGAAGGGCATCAACGATACCCCGTCAGAACTCGACAATGACGGCTCCATTCACTTTGATGAATGGGACTGGGAAGTCGGTGTAGGTCTCTACGGCTTTTACAAGCAGGCTTGCAAGACCGGCGATGAGCGCATGAAGCGCAACCTCGCCAACTGGTATGACATGCAGATCGCCCGCGGCCTGCCACCGCGCCAGATCAACTCCACAGCCCCCATGCTCTGCCTTGCTTTGTTGGCTCGTGAAACCAACAACCAGCGGTGGAAGCAGATCGTGACCGATTGGGCTGAGTGGTTGATCAACGATATGCCCAAAACCGTTGATGACGGCTTCCAGCATCTGGTCAAGGAGCGCGAGAATGACGGTCAGCTCTGGGATGATACGCTGTTCATGGCAGGTCTGTTCATGGGGGTGGCTGGCGAATGGCTGAACCGCCCGGATTGGGTGGAAGAAGCCTACTACCAGTTTCTTGTCCATGGTCGGTACCTGTCAGATCCGGTGAGCGGCCTCTGGTATCATGGCTGGACCTTCCTGGGGAACCACAACTACGCGCAAGCTTTCTGGGCCCGCGGCAATGCGTGGATCACCATCGCAGTGCCGGAACTGTTTGAGCTGGTCGGTGAACGCTATGGTCCGGCAGTTCGCCAGATTAAAGCGCTCTACCGCCGTCAGGTGGAAGCCTTGCTTCCTCTCCAGTTGGAAGATGGCATGTGGCCAACTCTGTTGGATCAGCCAGACTCTCCACCAGAAACTTCCGCCACCGCAGGCTTTGCTTACGGTCTGCTGCGGGGCGTGAGAACAGGCATCCTGCCGGAAACCTACTTGCAACCCGCACTCAAGGCCGCGGCTGCGGTTCTGCAGCGGATTGATGCAGCTGGGATCGTGCAGGAAGTCTCTGATGGCACGGCCATGGGGCATGATTTTGAGTTCTATCGGAACATTCCGAACACTCCCACACCATACGGGCAGGCACTGGCAAGCCTTCTTTTGATTGAACTTCTTGCCGCTGAGGAATTATTGCAAGATGTCGCTTAATACACACCATGTCACTGTCTCAGACGGCGAAAAAGACATAACGCAGGCCGTCCAGCAAGCAATTGATGCAGTTCACGCAGCCGGTGGTGGTCAGGTCGTGCTGCCAAGAGGGCAGTGGGTCTCAAAGGCGCTGAAACTCAAGTCTTTTGTTGACCTGCACCTGCCAAACGGCTGTGAGGTTTCCTGCTCCACCAACTATGCAGACTATGAAGCAGGCAAAGTCTCTGTCATCGCAGAGGACTCCGATCGCGCCTTCATCACAGCGCGCGATCAGCAAGGCATCTCCATTTCCGGCAGCGGTACCATTCATGGCCACAGTGCAAAATGGTGTGGTCGTGAAGGTCTCTTTGAAGGGACGTTCTGGCCCAAGATGCTACGCCCGCGTATCGTCGTCTTCGAAAACTGCAAAGACGTCAGTCTGACTGGCATTTCCATTGTCGAAGCACCCATGTGGACCATCCACCTGATCGCCTGTCATCAGGTAAAGGCAGAAGGTCTACGCATTCTCAATGATATGCGTATGCCAAACACCGATGGCATCAACTTCGACAGTTGCACCGATGCGACCATCTTCAACTGCGTGATCCGCGCAGCCGATGATGCGGTTTGCGTAAAAACCTGCCGCAAAGAAGATGAAAGCCTCAACGGTCCGGCAGAACGGATCATCGTCAGCAACTCCATCCTCTCCTCAAAGTCTTGCGCGCTAAAGATCGGCACGGAAACCTATCAGGATGTGCGGGATGTGCTGTTCACTACGTGCACAATCACCGAATCCAACCGTGCCTTTGGCATCTTCTCCCGCGATGGCGGAGATATCGAGCGCATCCGCTTCTCCAACTGCACAGTGCAATGCGAGCAAACGCCAGACGGGTTCTGGGGCAGCGGCGAGGCGATCACCATCAATGCCCTGCCGCGTATTGCTGGAGATGTGCCGGGTTATGTGCGCGATGTGTCTGCAGATGGCATCACGGGTCGCGCTCAAGGGGCGATTAACATTGTTGGTCACGAAACCCAGAAGATCGAGAGTGTTTCGCTTAGCAACATCCAGCTCACACTGGAAACCGGCAAGTTCTCGGATTCTTACTATCTCGACCTGCGCCCAAGCCCGCACGATGTGAACCTGCTCGATAATCCCGAGCAAGGCCGCCGCAACGCATGGGTCAAAAACGAGGCAGGGCAAGTCCTCGGCCTTGAGCCCTATCCGAACGGATTGCCGGGCCTCTGGCTGGATCATGCCAACAACGTCCGTTGCAACGATGTTGTGATCCACAGACCCGCACCGCTGCCGAAAGGCTGGTCGACGGAAGAGGCGGAACTCGGCCATGTCACCAACGTTTGCTTCAGCAAACCTGCAAGTTCTCACAGTGTTGTTTAGGAATAGGACATATGCTGAAACAGTTTGATTTGAATGGAAAAACCGCAATTGTAACCGGCTGTGATACAGGCCTCGGTCAGGCCATGGCCGTTGGTCTGGCAAAGGCGGGCTGTGATGTGGTCGGCGTCAACGTGGTCGAGCCAAAAGAGTCAGTGGATTTGATGGCGGAAACAGGTCGCAAGTTCTTCGATCTGCGTGCCGACCTGAGTAACAAGGAAGCGCTGCCGGGCATCGTTGCTGATGCTGTTGCAGCCACTGGACAGGTTGATATTCTCGTCAACAACGCAGGCATCATCCGCCGCGAAGAGGCTCTGGACTTCTCAGAAGACGACTGGGATGCGGTGATGAACCTCAACATCCGCTCACTCTTCTTCCTCTCTCAGCTGGTTGCAAAGCAGTTCGTGAAACAGGGCAACGGCGGCAAAATCATCAATGTTGCCTCCATGCTTTCCTATCAGGGCGGCATTCGCGTGCCATCCTACACCGCCTCCAAGAGCGCTGTTCTGGGCCTGACCCGTGCATTGGCAAATGAGTGGGCGAAACACGGCATCAACGTCAACGCGATTGCTCCCGGTTACATGGCAACAAACAACACCGCAGCGCTCCGGGTGGATGCTGATCGTAATCAGGCCATTCTGGAACGCATTCCGGCGGAGCGCTGGGGCGAACCGGCGGATGTTGCAGGACCATGCGTCTTTCTCGCGTCTGAGGCAGCCTCATATGTCAACGGCTTCACCATTGCTGTCGATGGCGGCTGGCTCGCCCGCTAACTGAAATACAAAGCCAAATGCAAATAACGCGCAGTTGAAAAATTGAGCGACTGGAAAAGTGCGCTCAATTGTCGAATTTTAGGAGAACACCATGGAAGTAAGACAAGCAATTCACAGCGACCACGCTAAAACATTGGATACAGAAGGCTTGCGCCGTGAGTTCCTCATTGAAAGCATATTTGCTGCCGATGAAATCACCATGACCTACAGCCACGTAGACCGCATCATAGTAGGTGGTGTGATGCCGGTGAACACAGAAGTCGTCTTGGCGGCAGACTACGGCAAGAAGCTGGGCGTTTCCTACTTTTTGGAACGCCGCGAAATCGGCTTCATCAACGTGGGTGGCCCGGCTGTTATCACAGTAGATGGTGAAACCTACGAAGCCGCACAGGAAGAAGCGCTTTACATTGGTATGGGCGCAAAAGATGTGTCTTTCAAAAGCATCGATAAGCTGAACCCGGCCAAGCTCTATTACAACTGCGCCCCGGCTCATAAAACCTATCCAAACAAGAAGGTCACACTGGCAGAAGCCTCTCCGGTCACTCTGGGCGATGCTGAAAACTGCAATGAGCGTACGATCAACAAGTACTTCGTGCCGGATGTACTCCCAACCTGTCAGCTGCTCATGGGCATGACCAAACTGCATCAGGGTTCCATCTGGAACACCATGCCAGCGCATACCCATGATCGTCGTATGGAAGTATATTTCTACTTCAACATGAAGGAGGATGCCGCTGTGGTGCATATGATGGGGGAACCGCAGGAAACCCGTCACTTGTTCGTTCACAACGAGCAGGCAGTGATCTCCCCAAGCTGGTCCATTCATAGCGGTGTCGGCACCCAGTCCTACACCTTCATTTGGGGTATGACCGGTGAAAATCAGGAGTTCACCGACATGGACCACATCGCAGTTCCTGATCTGAAATAAACAACTGCAATCGTTGAAATGCCACAAGCCTCGCTCTGAAAAGGAGCGGGGCTTTT
This sequence comes from Pseudovibrio sp. W74, assembly GCF_001623085.1. Taxonomy (NCBI): domain Bacteria; kingdom Pseudomonadati; phylum Pseudomonadota; class Alphaproteobacteria; order Hyphomicrobiales; family Stappiaceae; genus Pseudovibrio; species Pseudovibrio sp. W74. Next base: position 256,534 of record NZ_LMCJ01000008.1, on the reverse strand, counting down.
TGCTTGCCTGAAGGATGTTCGGTTCAATATCCCCAAGATCTAAGTATGGAAAAATAGGCGCAAATTGTCTCAGTTGTCGGGCAGGCTCTTGCTTTTAGCGTGCTTCAGGCGGGCAGAGTGCATCCGCAATAAAGCCATATAACCTCTGATATTTTTGCGCTTAACCCTTGTGGATCAGGTCAGACGCTCTTTCAGTATGCCTGAATTAAACTGGAGGAATTCCAGAAAATGACTCGCGCAAACGTTTGCGCAAACGGTTGCGTAACTCATGCGCGCCTGCTAACGTCTCTTCAATCGAGACAACGCGGAGGAACTGCTGCAATGAAGAAGGGCGTACTTTTAAACGCTCCGGTCTCTAGCATTATCTCTCATATGGGCCATGGGGATGGTCTGTGTGTTGGAGACGCCGGGCTCCCAATTTCCAAGGATGTCGAGCGCATCGACCTTGCCATTACAAAGGGTTTGCCAGGCATGCTGGAAACGGCAAGCGCGATCACAGCTGAGATGCAGGTAGAGCGGGTTGTCATTGCTGAAGAGCTGATTGAACACCAGCCAGCTTATCACTTGCGCCTGCGTTCACTCATTGCCGAAATCGCAAAGTGTCAGGGCAACAGCGTAGAGACCACAACTGTCTCTCATGAGGAATTCAAGGCATTAACTGGTAAATGCCGGGCGGTGGTGCGCACGGGAGAATGCACGCCCTACGCCAATGTGATTTTTTATTCAGGCGTAACGTTCTGAGGGAAATCTGAGATAATTCGGGCTTTGGGAGAGGACACCCAGTGACAACCCTTCTTGAACTTCAGGGAATTGAAAAATCCTTCTCCGGGATCAACGTGCTCAAATCCGTTGATCTGACGATCCGGGCTGGGCGCGTTGTGGCGCTGGCCGGTGAAAACGGAGCTGGTAAATCAACCCTGATGAAAATTATATCGGGCATCTATCAGCGCGATGCAGGCACGGTGACCTACAAGGGCAAAAAGGTCAGGTTCACCACGGCACGTCAGTCCATGGATGCCGGAATTGGTATTATCCACCAAGAGCTTAATCTGCTGCCTGAACTGTCCGTTGCCGAGAACATCTATCTGGGCCGGGAACCCACCAAACTGGGTAAAATCCAGTGGGATGTGATCGAGCGGGAAAGCAAAAAATACCTCGCTCAGTTGAAACAGGATATCGATCCTAAAACGCCACTGGGCAAGCTCTCCATCGCGCAGCAGCAAATGGTCGAGATCGCCAAAGCGCTCTCGCTGAACGCTGAAGTGATCATCATGGATGAGCCAACAGACGCGCTCACCGATATTGAGACAGCAATCCTGTTTGAAGTCGTAGACGAGCTGCGGGCGCAAGGCAAAGGTCTCGTGTTCATCTCACACCGTTTGGGCGAAATATTCCAGATGTGTGATGACATCGCCATCCTGCGCGATGGTGAGATGGTCCATCAGGGGCCAGTCTCCGAGATCACTGAGGACGACCTGATCCGCCACATGGTGGGCCGGGAACTTTCCGATCAGTATCCGTTTGTCCCAGCCGCTCCAGGTGATGTGCGTATCGAGGTTGAGAAACTGACTGCGCATGGCGCAAAAGAAGTCTCCTTCACAGCCAATGCTGGCGAAGTTGTCGGGTTCGCAGGCCTTGTTGGAGCAGGGCGAACAGAACTTGCCAAGGCAATCTTTGGCGCAAACCCAATCGACAGCGGCACAGTTAAGATCGACGGCAAAGAGATCCGCCTTAAATCACCACAGGATGGTGTCAAAGCGCAGATTGGCTACGTCACTGAAGACCGCAAGCAGGAAGGTCTCGTCCAGTCACAGGAGTTGAGCACCAACATGTCCCTCACAGGGCTGGACCGGTTCTGCAATGTGCTCGGGTTCGTCAACAAAGCCTCTGAAGCCGTCACCATCAGCGAGTACATCGAAGCGTTCGCCATCAAGACCAGAGATGCAAACACCATCATCTCCAATCTGTCCGGCGGCAACCAGCAGAAGGTCTCCATCGCCAAGTCATTGGTGCCGGAACCTAAGGTCCTCATTCTTGATGAGCCCACGCGCGGCGTGGATGTAGGCGCAAAACGCGAAATCTACACGCTCATCAACAAGCTGAAGGCAGAGGGTCTTTGCATCCTGCTGATCTCCTCCGACATGCCAGAGCTTTTGGGTATCTCTGATCGCATCCACGTCTTGTCCAGCGGCAAGTTGACCGGATCGTTCTCACGAGCCGAAGCCACTCAAGAAAATATTATGCGCTGCGCCGTTGCTGGCCAAACGAACGGGTAAAACAGATGAAGCTCAACGACTTTATCAGTGAAAATAAGTCTCTGATTGGCCTGATCATCCTGATGGCCGCAGTGTCCTTCGCCAATGCCAACTTCCTTGGCATCGACAACATGCTCAACATCCTGCGTCAGACCTCGATCAATGCAGTCATCGCTATGGGCATGACCTTTGTGATCCTGACTGCGGGCATCGATCTGGCGGTTGGTTCCATTCTGGCCTTCGCTGGTGCCATCTGCGCAAGTCTCATTGGCATGGATACGCCGCTCATCATCGCACTGATCGCCACCATTATGGTTGGCGCGGGCCTTGGTGCAACAAGTGGCGTGATCATCAGCTACTTCAACGTTCAGCCGTTCATCGCAACGCTGGTTGGCATGACCATGATCCGCGGCGCGACGCTGGTTTATACGCAAGGCCGCCCAATCTCTACGGGTTACTTTGATGTGGCTGAAAGCTTCTACCAGTTCGGCGGCGGCTACATTCTTGGCATTCCGAACCCGGTGATCCTGATGGTGGTCATCTTCGCGCTCTGCTGGTTCGTTCTCAGCCAGACCCGTTTCGGTCGTTACGTTTACGCCATTGGCGGCAATGAAAACGTGGCCCGTCTGTCCGGTATCAATGTCAAAAAAGTCAAAATTCTTGTCTACGCCCTCAGCGGAGCGCTCGCCGCACTAGCAGGCATCATCCTGACTGCCCGCCTTGAATCCGCTCAGCCGACTGCCGGTCTGGGATACGAGCTCGATGCAATCGCAGCTGTGGTTCTCGGCGGCACAAGCCTTGCAGGCGGTAAGGGGCGGATCTTTGGCACCATCATCGGTGCCCTCATTATCGGTGTGTTGAATAACGCACTGAATATTATGGATGTTTCATCCTACTACCAGATGATCGCGAAAGGTGCGGTTATCCTTCTGGCGGTTGTCGTCGACAGCCGTGGCAAATCAAACGCGTGAGCAATCAAACTGAACCTCGGGAGGTTTCTATGAAAAAACTAGTAAGTTTGGCAGCAGGTGCTGCTCTTCTTCTCGGCTCCACAGCAGTATCAATGGCACAGGACACACTGGCTCTGGTCGTGTCCACCCTGAACAACCCGTTCTTTGTGACCTTGAAAGAAGGTGCTGAAGCACGCGCAAATGAGCTCGGCTACAAGATTGTTGTTCTCGACAGCCAGAACGATCCTGCAAAAGAACTGGCAAACGTGGAAGACGTGCTGAGCAAGAACGTTTCGATCCTGCTCATCAACCCAACTGACTCTGACGCTGTTTCCAGCTCCATCCGCGCTGCAAACCGCAAAAACGTACCAGTGGTCACTCTGGACCGTGGTGCAGCACGCGGCAAAGTTGAATCCCACGTGGCATCTGACAACATCCTTGGCGGCGAAATGGCTGGTGAGCTGATCGTTGAAACCCTGCGCGGCAGCGGTAAGATTGTTGAGCTGGAAGGTGTTCCAGGAACATCTGCTGCACGTGATCGCGGTACAGGCTTCAAAAAAGCAATGCACGGTGCCTCCGGTATTGAACTGGTTGCAGTTCAGCCAGCAGACTTCGACCGCACCAAAGGCCTGAACGTGATGGAAAACATCCTGCAGGCACAGCCAGAAATCAATGCTGTTTTCGCACATAACGATGAAATGGCTCTGGGCGCAATCAAGGCAATTGAAGCGGCCAACCGCGACATCCTTGTTGTTGGCTTTGATGGTACTGATGACGGCGTAAAAGCTGTTGAAGAAGGTACAATGCTGGCAACTGTTGCGCAGCAAGCTGGCATGATTGGTTCCATCGGCGTCGACACTGCGGACAAAGTCCTCAAAGGTGAAAAAGTTGATGCGTATACCCCAGTTGCGCTGAAGCTTGTTACCAAGTAAGTGCAAGTAATCTGAATAAGATCGGGTTTGGCGTAAGCGCCAGACCTGCCCCTTAAAACCGGAGCGGAAATGGTCAGTATCAAGGATGTTGCACAAGCTGCGGGGGTGTCCGCATCTACAGTGTCTCACGTGATCAACGAGACGCGCTACGTTGCACCCCTGACCAAACAAAAAGTCGAGGAAGTTATTCAGGCTCTCGGCTTCCAGCCAAGCATGATGGCGCGCGCGCTCAAGGTAAAGCGCACCAACATCATCGGCATGCTGGTTTCAAGCAGCTCCAACCCTTTCTTTGCTGACGTTGTGCGCGGTGTGGAAGAGGGGTGCTACCAACACAATTTCAGTCTCATCCTGTGCAATTCAGGTCATCAGTCCGACAGGCAGCTGGCAAACCTAAACACCTTGCTTCAGCGCCGCATTGATGCCCTCATGGTGATGACCACCAAGACAGACCCGGCGCTGTACCAGCAAATCAGCAAGCTCGGCAAACTGCCCAAAGCCATTCTGGATTCCGCCCCGCACCCAAACGCCTGCACTTTGCAGGATGATTCCGTACTGGGCGGCAGATTGGCTACAGAACACCTGATCAAGCGCGGCCTGACCAAAATCGGTTGTCTTATGGGGCCGGAAGACCATCCCCGTTCTATTGAACGCTACAAAGGCTTTGAAAATGCCATGAACGCTGCTGGGTTGCCGGTAGAAAGCAAGTGGCAAGCCGCAGGCCTTCTCACCGCATCCAGCGGGTATGAAGGCATGAAGCAGATTTTGGACGCCGATAGCCAGCCCGAAGCCATCTTTGCCTTCAACGATTTGATGGCAATGGGGGCGTATCGCGCCATTCACGAACGTGGCCTGCGCATTCCAGAGGATATCTCCGTCATCGGCTACGATGATGTTGAGTACGCCTCCTACATGGCGCCAGCGCTCACAACCATCAAACAGCCCAGCTTCGAGCTTGGGTTGAGCGCTGCAGAAGCGCTGATCAATCATCTGGAAGAAAAGACAGAGATGCCGCCAGTCATCCAATTGGTGCCTGAACTGATCGTCCGCAGCTCTGTTGTTAACTAGGAAGTATTCATGTCCATCGTCATTGTCGGTTCCATCAATGTTGATATCACAACCCGTTCTGACCGGTTGCCACAGCCGGGCGAGACGCTGCATGGACACAGCTACGCCATCAACCTGGGCGGCAAAGGCTGCAATCAGGCTGTTGCAGCATCAAAGCTGGGTGGTGATGCACAACTGGTAGGCCGCATCGGCAAAGACGGGTTTGGTGACATCGCTGCCCAGCATCTGGCGGACATGGGCGTCTCTACAGAGCATGTACACCTGGATGAAAACCACGGCACCGGCATCGCGGTGATCGGTGTGGATGCTAATTCCGAAAACAGCATCACTGTGATTGGTGGCGCAAATCTTGCAGTTGACGAAAGCGATCTGGAACGTACGTCAGATGTGCTGAAGAACGCTAAAATCATGCTGATGCAACTGGAAATTCCGGTCGCAACGTGCCTGAGCGCCGCTAAAAAAGTCCGCGCCTCAGGCGGTAAAGTGATCTTCGATCCAGCGCCTGCACCCGTCGATGGTCTGCCGGAAGGTTTCCTGCAAAACGTAGATGTTGTAACGCCCAACGAGACAGAAACCGAAATCCTTACTGGCTTCCGCCCATCCAATGCAGAAGAAGCAGCCCATGCTGCAAACCTGTTGCGCGAACAGGGTGTTGCAGCTGCCGTTGTGAAACTCGGCGCACGCGGCGTTTACTTCAAGGATGATGAGAGTGAAGGCTTCGTGGAGCCGTTCAAGGTGAACGCGATCGACACTGTGGCAGCAGGAGATTGCTTCAACGGCGGTCTGGCGTATGCGCTGGACAGCGGCAAATCTCTGGCTGAAGCAGTCCGTTTCGCAGCAGCGTGCGGTGCACTCTCTACCACCAAACATGGTGCAGCCACATCTGCGCCAACTCTGGCTGAAGTCGAAGCCCTGATGGGCGCCTAAGGCTTATCAAAAAAGTAGAGTTGGGGTTGGCAGCCTTTTCGCAACCCCAACTGAATACACGCCAAGCAAATATTTAGCCGCGACCGCGATAGGTCGGCACGCCCTGTTCTGGAATCCAGACGCCTTTTGGCTCTTCACCGGTTTGGTAGAACACATCAATCGGAATACCACCGCGCGGATACCAGTAACCGCCAATGCGCAGCCAGATCGGGTTCAACGTGTCCACCAGACGCTTACCGATGGACACAGTGCAATCCTCGTGGAACGCACCATGGTTGCGGAACGATGTCAGGAACAGTTTCAAAGATTTGCTCTCAACCAGCCACTGGTCTGGCACATAATCAATCACCAGATGAGCAAAATCCGGTTGGTTGGTGATCGGGCACAAAGAGGTGAACTCAGGCGCTGTAAAGCGCACTGCGTACGGGGTGCCCTGTTGCGGGTTCGGAACGCGTTCCAGAACGGCTTCTTCAGGGGATTGTGGCTGAACAGTATCACCGCCCAGCATGGTCAGATTTTTATAGATATCGTCGTTGCTCATTGTTCTCTCGAATTCTTCGTTCTCATGCATTTCCGTCATCAAAGGCTGATCACCAGCTTACCGGAATATGCTTTAAACACCGCGCTTGTTGCCCCACAGCAGCACGTGTAGCTGTGGCAGAATGCGTGGCTTGAACCATTGATCGGAAACAGTTTTGTCCACCAGCCAATGCATGCGATCCATGATGCCGTCCATATCGATCTGGACGTCATCATCCTCAGGTGGAGGAGGGGTATGGTTCCCCGGTTGCAGATACATTGGTAGATAAGGGTAGCGCTCGCCAACCTGCTTGGCCCAGTCGTAATCGACATCATCGAACACAACCACTTTGATCACACAGGTGGCAGAGTTGATGGCCGCATCGAGACAGGCATCGAACTTGTCCCAATTGACAGTCTCACCAGAGGAAGGCGGCTTAGGACTCAGCACCAGCGTATCCAGATCTGCAAACCAGTCCCGCGCAACAGATCCTTGCGTCTCCACGGCGAATTTGTAACCCTTCGCTTTGCCGAGTGAGATTACTTGCGAAAAATCCTGAATGGCAGGATTGCCGCCAGAAAGGGAAACTGTGATCGGTTGATGACCGGACAGTTCCTCAATCTTGTGCCAGACGTCCGCGCTGTCCATCTGGTCCCAGGTATGACGATAGGCGCTGTCCACCGCATGCAATGTATCACACCAGCTGCAACGATAATCACAGCCGCCAGCGCGTACAAACACGGTCGGTTCACCAATCAAAGCACCTTCGCCCTGAATGGTTGGTCCAAAGATCTCACTGATACTGAGTTTGCTCATGGCCGATATTCCGCCCATGTTTTCGGCGTTTCACTCACACGCACAGCACAGGTCTCCACCCAGTGCCCTTTGCAGAACTCATAGATGGTCTTGGCGAGAAACTCAGAGGTAACCTGATCGTGTCCGAACACCTCATTGAGGTGACGGTGATCCAGCTCATCATCAATGAAACGCTTGAGCGGCTTCAACTCAGTGAAGTCCACCACAAAGCCGTGTTCATCCAGACCCTTGCTGGCAAGTTCAATCACCACAATGTAGTTGTGGCCATGCAGGCGCGCACAGGGATGTCCCTCCGGCATTTCGCAGAGTTGATGCGACGCCGAGAAGTGAAATTCCTTTGTGATTTTGTACATTATGGTTCCGCTCGTTCCACCACGGATTTCCAGTAGTCGGGATCCGCGTATTCTGTTGGGTCCTCAACACCTGCCAGATCAAAGGCTTCTCGCCGTTCGACACAGGTGCCGCACCGCCCGCAATGTTTCTCTCCGCCTTTGTAGCAGGACCACGTGTCCTCAAACGGCACGTTGATCCGGGCACCTTCTTCAACGATGGCACCTTTGGAGATTTCTACAAATGGCGTGTAAAGGCTCACATTGGCATAGCCGTCCAGAGCCAGCTTCTGCATGGCTTCAAAGCTTTTGATAAAGCCAGGGCGACAGTCCGGGTAGATGAAATGATCACCCCCATGAACGGCCGCAGCCACAGCATCGGCCTGCTGAGCAGCCGCAATGCCAAAGCCGATAGACAGCATAATTGCGTTTCGGTTGGGAACCACAGTGACCTTCATGTTCTCTTCGGCATAATGGCCGTCGGGAACATCAACATCATCGGTTAGAGCGGAGCCACTTAAATGCGCTCCTATCTGGCTCATGTCCAGAATATGATGTGGCACACCAAGCTGCTTTGCAGCATGTGCTGCATAGTCCAGCTCTTTTTTGTGCCGTTGGCCGTAGTCAAAAGAGACGAGGCCGAGCAATTCGTTTTCACGCGCAACCTTGTAGGCAAGCGTGACCGAATCCAATCCGCCTGAGCAGATTACGATAGTCTTCATAAGGTTTAGTCCTTGTTTTCGCTGTTGCCGGGTAGGCTGCGACCGGCACTCATTGCTGAGCAAATCGGTAACTACCAGACTAAAACCTCAAGGAAAAGGACTATTTCACCCTCTGCATACATCTCATGGATAACCTGCTGAGTATAAATGCAAATCACACTTTAGAGTTGCGTGTAATGTGCCCTGCGACCACATGCGGTGCCGCAGGGTTCGTATGCATCAGGACGCGAGGGTCAGCAGTTTAACTTCAAGCTGTACCAGAACGGGCCTCAGGACATTGATGTCATTGTCCAGTTCGCTGAAGGGATGCCGCCTGTAAAGCTTGACCGCCTTGTCGCTGTCGAGCCGTGCCAGCAAGGGCCGCACAAGGCGTAACGCCTCTTCGCGGGCCTTTTTGCGCTCTTGAAGTGATTTCTTGCTGTCGCCGATGACCTGCGCATACGTTCGCAGCTCACCTGGTATGATTGGCTTTGATACGCAGGTGGTGAACCGCTTTAAACTGCCCGCATTGACATAATCTTCGCCAGCTTCTTGCTGGCTGGCAACACCGGTGATGAAGTCGCCTTCAGCAAACGCCTTTGCAGATTCCATACGCGTGATAGCTTTCTCTGCGGCTTTAACGACATCCTTGGCGATGTCTTCTCTAAAGCCTGTCAGCTCGCCGCGCATGGCATCATACATGCCCTTCAGCTCTTTCAGCCGGTCCATGTTTTCATCATAAGAGGAGTTTACTGCGCATTCCTGTTCAAGCAGCTTTACCTCTGTCAGTAGATCTTTGAAACGGGTCGGATCGAAAGTGGCCTCGTCAATACGGGGGAAGCCCTTCAAAAGTGCCTTTGCACCTTTCCAGCTCTTGGACTTCGCGGTGAGCATTTCCAGCTCATCCTTCATAGGGCCGGAGGTTTCATTGAATTTGCCCTTGGCAACCTTGCGGTCAATCTCAAGCTGAACACCATTTTTGTAGTCTTCTTCGATTTTCTCAAAGAACTCATCCCGCTCAGGGGTGGTGACAGGTCCATCCACATCCTCGCCAAGCAGCGCTACACGAGCTCTCAGCTCTTCAACATACTTGTCCGCTTTAATCTTGACGGTATTCACCTGTGAGATGGCCTCTTTCACATCATCAACAGTGGCAGCGTTATGAGCGGTGACTTTCGCCTGTTTCAGTTCCAGCTCCAGTTCACCGTGATAGACTTTCTCCTGCTTGGGCTGCCAGATCTTCTTGAATCTCATGGCAAGCTCAGGGCGAGCTTTACCCAGCCTGGCAAGCAAGCCCGGAATTTCCTTGAATATCTTCTCAATCGGCTCCAGCTTCATCTCAAAGACCTCTCTGAAGGCGAGGGATTCCTCGAGCTGTCTCAGGAGTGGATGAAATCGTGTACCTTCCAGCTTGTTGCACCGACCGAGAGCCTTGTTGATGTTCATATCCGGTGCTTGTTCGCGTAAGAGACGGATATCCTCTTCAAGGTTCATCTTAGCTTCAACGTAATAAATCGCTTTCTTGCCGGATTTGGTGGTTGCAACTTTATCAAGCATCTTCTGCGTGCGTGTTTGAAGGTCATCATATCCGGTTGGATTGGAGTTGATGCCTTCCAGAATGTCTTCTGTCTTGATAAACTCTTCAAGTGCAATGGCTTCCATACCTGTCACACCCGATAACCGCATTTCATCCAAAAACTCAAAAGATTCCAAAAGCTTGTTGATTGTCGCACGGGGAACAGCCTTAACATCCTTGCCGCCGGGTCGCTTCGGCATTGTTGCCATGACATCTTTATCCAGCCCTTCAGTATCAACAGCGCGAGCACGGGCTTCAGTCTTGCTTTCTTTGGTAACCACCTGATGGTCTGCATCAAACACGACAAACTTCTCAAGTTGTTTTCGATAGGCCTGGGTGCGTACATCCAGATTTTTCTCGGCCCATTCCTCTTGTTTGATCCACCTTTCACGGCGTTCAGCATTAGCCTTGAGACTCGCGATAACGCGCAGGGTTGATGAAAGGTCGCGGGAACTTTCACTTTGATAGTCACGGAGTTCTTCAAGCGTATCTGCAGCAGCAGTTGTTGGCTGCGCCATGGTCATGCTTTCGCACAGGGTCTCAATATATTTGGCCGAGCTGCGCAGTTCCGGCAGAGCTTTTTTACAGGCCTCCGCATCAGACATAAGCTCTGTCCAGCGCGCATCGGATGGCCGTGACACCGCATCCTGATACTGGTTCATTTCAATGAGCAGGCTTGTTCCCAATCCAGTATAACCAGCGTCCTGCAAATTAAAGATGATCTCCTTCACCTTCTTAACATCCTGACCAATCAGAACCTGATCTTCGTTACTGACATAGGTTGCTGGATGCACTTGGGCATCTCGAAGAAGGTTTTTCATGTCTTTGAGCTTGCGTTCCATCTCGGACAGAGTCACTTCGCAAGCGGCAAAGTTGTAAACGCCGCTTTGAATATAGGCTTTGTCTATAAGCATCCCAACCAGCTCATTAGCGGTTGTGAAAGCCAGCTTCTCAGCTTCCAGACCCTTAAAGACCTGAACTTCCAGAAAAAGTTCTTCCTTCTGCAATTTGAAAGCTGCGATCTGATCGATGATCACCTTACTCAGCGACATGTCAGGTGAATCTGGCATGTCGATCGCTTCCATGGGATTGGATTCGAGTAAGGTCATCTCATTTTTAAGTTCGAAGAAACGTTCACTATCCTCAAATGCCAATGTAGAAGCAGCATCGTGTCGTAACTCCTGCTCAGCCTGACGACGGTCATCTTCATCCATTCGGGCTGTTGCCTGTGCAAGCTCTTCCCGTTCCCGTTCCCGTTCTGCTTCATAAACTTCGCCAAATGCATCTGCCCAGGTTGGAAGCATTTCGCCCCATAGCTTATAGATTTGCTGAGCCCAGGTTTCCTCGCTCTGGTTCATTTGGTCTTCTGCAGGAATAGGACTGGTGTCAGTGCCAGTATCGGTATTTTGATTTCCGGGCATCGGAGGTTCACTCACCTTAATTATGAGAGGTACTCAAACAGGAAAACCAGCGGGCAGACGCACATGGCATCTCCGCAAGGCTCCACTCCAACAAGTCGTCGCGCACACGCGCACCAGATTGTTATGACGGACTCAGATGAAATATGCGTTGTGATAAATGGTTCGGTTTTCTCTTATTCTTGATCTAATTCTGCAGCGCACAGCAACAACGGGGAACCGCAAACACCACGCCAGACTTTCTTAGGACAACAGCGTATAATCTGAGCACAATCCAAGCCTGCGTGAGAAGGAATGCCCTCATGAAAGCAATGGTTCTGACCGAAATTGGAAAGCCACTTGTCTTGCAGGAACGTGCTGCGCCACCAACACCGCGCTCCGGCGAAATCCTGATTGAGGTTGAAGCTTGCGCGGTTTGCCGGACAGACCTTCACGTCGTGGATGGCGATCTGACGAAACCAAAGCTCCCGCTCATTCCCGGCCATGAAATTGTCGGCAGGGTACAGGCATGTGGGGCAGGTGTTGATGATCTCACAATCGGCACAAGAGTAGGCATTCCATGGCTTGGACATACATGCGGCTGTTGTTCATTTTGTCAAAGCCATCAGGAAAATCTCTGCGATCATCCCATATTCACGGGCTATACACGCGATGGCGGCTTTGCAACGCACACCATCGCAGATCGTCACTTTGCGTTTGAGTTGGACGACAAAGCCGATCCGGTATCCCTTGCTCCACTTTTGTGTGCCGGATTGATTGGCTGGCGCTCTTTAAAAAAGGCTGGCAAAGGCAAAAAGATAGGCATCTACGGCTTTGGTGCCGCTGCTCACATCATCGCGCAAGTCTGCATTTGGCAAGGCCGTGATGTTTACGCCTTCACTAGGTCAGGTGACAGGCAGGCGCAGAACTTCGCAAGAGAGCTTGGAGCCACTTGGGCAGGCAGCTCTGAAGACCAGCCACCCGAAAAATTAGATGCGGCCATCATTTTCGCCCCCGTGGGTCCACTTGTTCCAACAGCGTTGAGCGCTCTGCGCAAAGGTGGGCGCGTGGTGTGCGGCGGCATTCATATGAGCGACATCCCGCAAATGCCCTATGCATTGTTGTGGGAGGAGCGGGAGGTCGTTTCCGTTGCCAACCTGACCCGCGAAGACGGGCTGGAGTTCTTTCCCCTCGCCAAAAAAGCAGGCGTGAAAACCCACTGCATTCCCTACAAACTTGAACAGGCCAATCAGGCACTGGAAGATTTGCGAGGGGGACGGCTATCCGGCGCAGCTGTCCTCGTGCCGTAACACGACAAACAACTGCGTCTGGCCAAATCAAAAAGGATCAGGCCTGGTGCCCACCTGCATAACCACTGCGTTTTGCGGCAGACCAGCCTTTCAAACTACCCTCTGCCGGTTTGAAGATCTCGACAAGAAGCGGATAGCACGGCGTATCGTCATCAGAGTGACTGCTGCCGCAATCACCACCCGGACAGGTAGAAAGCGCGCCCAGAAGATCGATCTCTGCAAAGAACTCAATAAAATCACCCGGACGAACAGGGCTGGCTTTCATGAAGTATTGGTGGGTGTCGCGGGTAAAGCCCGTGCACATGAAGACGTTCATCACATCATGCACATGCGGCTCAGCGCCATCTAACGAAAGACCTTTTGCATCTGCCAGTGCACGGGTCAGGTTGGAGTGGCAACAATGGTTGTAGTCCACATTCTTGAGCATATGGTTGGTGTAAGGGTCGCAGCGTGTCCCAATCACATCATGGACGCCCGCGCCATCCTCATCCCAACCGTACCAGTCCAGCGTATCCTGTGTAATCGTCGCCATAGGGCGCAGATACGGCATGGTGCTCCAGAGCCGGTCTCCGGTTGAAAGGTGCGAGGCGTGCAGCTGACGGGTCTTGCCGCTGAAAAACCGCTCGTTAATGTCATTGGCATTCCACAAATTGAGATCGCCAACCTGCGGGCCTTCAACGCTCACAATCCGGAAGAAGTGGCCAGCAGGCACCTTGAAATGACCGCCATCACGAGGTGGCACCACAACTTCGTCGATCTTCTCCAGACTCTCCTTTGCCTGCTGATAAAGCTCAGCGTTATAGGCAGGCAAATGATCTACTTCGTAACAAACAATAGGAGACTTGGAGCGACGATCTTCGGAAGGAGCAGGGATGTCGGTCGTAATCGAGCGGGAGGCGATTTTTGTCATGAGCCAATGATCCTAAAAAGAACAGAATTATTGGTTCTGATTGAACCCTCCAAATCTCAATTAATATATTGATTTAATTTCACTGATCCCTTCAGTCCCGGCACCTTTCGAAGGCACCATGAAGCCAGAGAACTAAACCTTGCACCTAGCTTGAAGGAGCGGATCGCCGCACCGCCAGGCAATGCAGCGATCCTCATGTTGGCCAAGCTTTACTTGGCCGGGGCGAACTTGCCGGAATGCCGGTTAACTTGCTGAAGCAGAAACTTAAACAGCTTTCGAAAACCAAGGCCGGAGCGCATTTGGAATTCTTCATAATGAAACAAGCGCATTGGGTACTTCAGGGCTTTCAGATCCCGTATCAACGCTTTGCGCATAACTTCCGGACCACAAAACGCAATTGGCATCACATCAAAGAATTTTCCCTGCAGGATTTTCAGCAACCGCGCGTCGATGTACTCACCCATGTCAGACTCAAAGTACTGTACATGAAGGTTCGGCAGACGGCTTTGCAGTGCGTCCAGCTCCTCCTCAAACGGGTTCTCCAACCGGTTGCGGACACCATAGTAAAGATAGATCTGTCCGGTCTCATCACCCCTCAAAGTCTGCGCCCATGACAGGAAAGGTGTGATCCCGACACCGCCCGCAATCCAGATCTGGTCCCGATTGGAAGCAATTGGGCGGAACCCGCCATATCCCTTACTGATTTGAGCTTTTGTGCCGACCTGGAGCTCGTGCACACGAGATGTGTAATCACCCAGCGCAGAAATGCAGAACTGCAGTCTTCCGTCTTCGCGCGGCGCAGATGCAATCGTGTAAGGATGCACTTCGCTCATGCCCTCCTGATCAAAGGAAAGGTAAGCAAACTGACCGGCATCATGAGAAATAGGCTTGCCTTCAGGTTTCAGTGTCACACTGGTGATGCGCCCGTAAATCTGAACATCTTCTACCTCATAGGTCTTTGTGCGCCCGGCCATGCCTTTGTAAGTCAGGTACAAGAAGGACGCGACACCGGCAAAACAGAAGAAGGCGACGTAAAGACCAAGCGGATCACTCCAAGAGAACACGTTGGGGATCATCAGGAAATGCGCAGCAGCAAGAGCGAAGAAAATACCGATCAAACGGTGGGTCCAGCGCCAGATATTATAGGGGATGAAGGTCGCCAGAGAACCGAGGCCGAGGATTAAAATACCATTATACCCGATCTCACCCAGCTCTTTCGCCAGTCCATCCGTATCGCCGCTTGAAAGCACATCCGCATCAATGCTTTCATGCAGGAAAGCAGCAGCAATTGCGAAAATAGCCAGCCATTTATGCAAGACATACACGCGATCCAGCGGGCCAAACAGAGCCTCAACGCCTTTCATCCGTGTGGCCATCACCTGAACCAGACCCATGAAGATCAGTGAGACCATGCCAAAATACTGGCTCAGCAAAGCACCTGAGTCTGCTTGGCTACCAAACTGGGAGAAAATCAAAAGGGGGACTAGGATGCTGGCGATAATGAAGGTCAGGCCAATCGGTTTCATTCCGGTACGCTCATCTGAGTTAACGATGCGCACTCAGATGAAACTCTGGCTATGAAAGGTGAGTGACACCGTTGGGGGGCATCGCACACCATTCATAATCAGATCACCCCATAAGAAGCTACAGATGCAGCCTCGGAGTAGGTTTCAATCTGAGTGCTTCCCCTAAATTCACTTGGAAGCTGAAACCTACCTGAAGTTTACGACACTACTTTTTCAGTTTGAGCATAAAACAGGCTCCGCCCAGTCGCTCACTCTTGCCAAGGGATATCTCGATCCCATTGCGACGACACAGAGTTTGCGTAATAGACAGACCAAGGCCTGCACCTGAACTTGATTGCCCCGGCATGCGGAAGAACCGCTCAAACACCTTCTCACGGTATTTCTCAGGCACACCCGGTCCGCTGTCTTCAACACTCAGTTGAATATGATCATCACCGCGCTCAAGAACCACGATAACCTCACCATCAGATGGTGTATGCCGGATTGCATTGCCAATCAGATTACCAAGCACAGCGCCCAGATCTTCCGGATCAACAACAGCTGCCACATGTTCTGATTGAAGCAGTTGCAGCTCCACATTTTTATCAAGTGCCGCATGGGCCTGTTGTGCAAGGCTTTCCTGAAGAACAGGCAGTAAGTCGTGCTCTGTTATCTCTTTGTGGGCATCCTGACCTGCACGGGCATGTTCCAAAAGCTTGGCGGCAAGATGCGTGGCCCGGTCAACACCTTCAATGATGTTGTCAAACCGCAGCCGTGTCGCATCATCTAGCGCGTCCCGCTCAATCACCTGACACTGGGCTTTCACCACGGTCAGCGGTGTTCTGATCTCATGCGCCGCATCATCAATAAACCGCTGCTCGCGGGCAAGGTAGTCTTCAATCTTGTCAAACAGCATGTTCAGGGAGTTCACAATCGGCACAAGCTCATCTGCCTGCTTCTCCGTTGTCAGCTTACCAAGACTCTCAGGCTCCCGAGTTTGCAGTGTCTCAGAAAGAGTGGTGAGCGGACGTAACCCGCGTTTGACGATGAAAACCGTTGCGATGATGGAAAACACCAGCACCAGCCCCAAAGGGATGGAAACCGTGGCAACAGTCTGGTCGGCCAGCTCAATGGCTTCATCAAACACGATACCGATGATGTATTGCCTGTCAGTCTTTTCGCCCGGAAAATTCCAGATCACCCAGCTGTCGCCCTCATGCTCAATTTCCTGAGCACCCGGCCTTAGATACTGGGGTAGCTGTACTTGGTCGGATGACTTATATAAATCGTTGCCGTCTCCATCGCGGATGACCACGAAGTAATCATTAAGTTCATGATGATCATCCAGATGCTTGGGAGAAATGGTGTCCCCCTCCAGCTGTGCAATCGCGCTGACAAGCTGAAAGGCCTGCGCATCATGGGTCTCGTAAAGCTCTTCCTCTGTCATATTGTAGACAATGGCGGAAAAGACGCCCCAGACCACAAACAGCAGCGGGATCAGAAAGATGAGGATGCGGCTGCGGATGGAGGAAAGTTTCATGCCGGTACGTCCTCATCAACAATATAGCCTACGCCGCGGATGGTCCGGATCAGCTTAGACGTGGTTTTCCTGCGGATCTGCGAGACATAAACCTCAAGCACATTGCTCTCCGCATTCTCTTCCCAGCCATAAAGCTTTTCCATAAGATCAGACTTGGAAACCACACGGCCCCGCCGCTCCAACAAAATGGTCAACAGGCGGAAGGCGAGGGGCTGCAGCACCACCTCTGCCCCGTTATAGCAGGCTTTTTTCTGGTCCAGATCCAGCGTCAACACCCCATGCTGCAACAACATGCGCGTACGCCCTACAGAGCGCCGCACCAGTGCGCGGCAGCGGGCCAGAAGTTCTTCCATGTCAAAAGGTTTGGTCAGATAATCATCTGCACCCAGATTAAGCCCGTCAATCCGGTTCTTGGTGGTTTCCCGCGCAGACAGGATCAGGATCGGCACATCCGCTTTGTCGTCGCGAACGGCCCGCAAAAACTCCAGACCATCCTGACCCGGCAACCCCAGATCCAGAATAACCAGGTCAAATTCTCCGGTTCTCAGAGCGTCTTCTGCCAAAAGACCGTCATCGACCCAGTCCACGATAAATTCATGCCGCTCCAGAAAAGCTTTGATTGCATCCGCAATCAGCCGCTCGTCCTCAACCAACAATACGCGCATGTGTTCCTTCCACTAGGGCGAAGTGCACCCAATATTTGCCTCAACTCTTTCACATCTACAAAGAACATGAAACTGAATTGTGCCTGAAGAAATCGCATAAGCGGTTACAATTGACGGATAATTGGTAGCACGACATATGGTTGGTCAAGGCGGCCCAATCGACACGCTCAAAGCGGCCTTGGCGCAAAACACCTGACGGATGAAAGTTTTGATGCTGCGCGGTGGGCGCCCGCAGATTGTAGAAACGGCATCCGTTGTGAAGTCCCCCCAACCACTGCGATAGGCCTGCGCATAATCGCGAGAGATGCCTGCAATCCACTCATCCCAACCCGCACCAACAATACCATCATACACATCCTGCGGCATGACAGGCACATAGGTGATGGTGCGCTTGAGTTCTTCGCTGAGTGCCGACGCAACATCAAAATAAGAAAGGCTCTTTGCTCCCGTTACCTCAAAGATGTCGCCGTTGAAATGATCACTCAGCACGCATTCTACGGCGCACTCAGCCACATCGCGTGTGTCTACCATCCCCATCCGGGCATCACCCATGCCAAAGAAGAAGCTGCTATGTTCTGCTATGGTTTGCGTTGCCAGAAACATGTTTTGCATAAAAAGATTAGGTCTCAGGATTACATACTCCATCCCGGAGCGAACAAGCTCATCCTCGGTTGCTGCATGCAACACAGTGTTCGCCGTTGGCCCGGTAGCATCTGCCTTGATGGCCGAAATGCGAACCACTTTGCGCACACCGCTCTCCAATGCCGCATGAAGCACAGCAGAAGCCTGTTGTGCTGCCTGTGGGGTGGCCGAAGTGATCAGTACCAGTGTGTCAATGCCCGCCATCGCCTCAAAGAGAGAAGGCAGATCAGAAAAATCTCCCCGAACCGCCTCAGCGCCCATGGATGAAACCAGCCGTGAATTTTCCGTACTGCGCACCAAAGCACGCACATGCCACGGTGTTTGCTTTAACTCTCTGAGGAGATGCAGGCCGATTGTCCCGTTGGCTCCGGTGACCAAAATACGCTTGTTCATGACGAAGCCTCCGTCCACACTGCAAGTTCGTTCCCGTTGGGATCTGCAAAATGAAACCGCTGCCCACCAGGGAACGAATAGATGTCCTGCAAGATCGCCGCACCAGCTGCACGGACGGCCTTTAGCGTGCCCTCAAGATCCGCCGCATAAAGCACCACCAGAACACCGGGAGCCTGAACCGGAAACCCGCTTTCTCCATTAAAACCTCCTTCCACACCAGCACCGGAAAAGCTGATGTAGCTTGGCCCCCAGTCTTCAAAGGTCCAACCAAACACAGAGCTGTAGAAACTCTTGGTCTCTTCATTTTTCAGCAGAGGAAATTCGATGTAGTTGATGGATTTATCCTGGTTTCCCATCCCGCGTTCCTTTCATGTTTTGATTGGAACGCATTCTACTATTCTTCTTAGTGTGGTAATATTGCTTGAAATGGAAATGATAATTCCAAATATGGGAATATGATGCAGGACCTGAATGCAATCGCGATATTTGCTGAAGTTGCCAAAGCAGGCAGCTTTTCCGGAGCTGCCAAGGTGTTGCGCCTGCCGCTCTCAACCGTCAGCCGAAAGGTGGCGGATCTGGAAGCGCAGATGGGAGCAAAACTGCTGGAACGCACGACGCGGCGCATGCGTCTGACGGAAATCGGCGACCAGTTCTATCAAGCCTGTCTACCGGGACTGGAAGCGTTCAGAGCAGCAGATCGCGTGGTGGAACAGCGCCAGTCAGCCGTGTCGGGAGACCTGAAGGTCACCGTGCCACCCAATCTGGCCGAAGCTCTCTTCATTCCCGTCATCGGGCAGTTTCGCCTGCAATATCCGCAGGTACGCATCCACATGATCGTATCAGAGCGCAATCTGGACTTTATCGAGGATGATGTTGATCTGTCTTTCCGCGTCGGTCCAAAACCAGATTCCGGACTGACACTCACAAAGCTCGCCGCCTACCGCCACGTTCTGGTTGCTTCGCCTTCTTACATCGCAGAGCAGGGAACTCCGCAGCGCCCTGAAGACCTGACGCAACACGCCCTGATCGGCTTCGGGTTCTGGCAAAAGCCGGAAATCAGCTGGCAACTGAGCTGGAAAAGAGAAGAGCGGACCATTCGATTTGCACCAGACATTGCCATCAACGACTACTCAGCGCTTCAATCTGCGATTAAGTCCGGCTTGGGAATAGGGGAGCTGCCATCCATTCTCTGTCAGGAGGCGTTGAAAAAGCGCAGTCTGGCGGAGGTGCTGCCGGAGTGGAGATTCCCTGAAATAGACCTGCACGCCATGCACACTGGAAAGCAAAATCAGTCCCGGCTCACACGCCTGTTTCTGGAAACCTGCGTGAGCATGATCCGCCCGAAACTCCGCCAGTTTGCGTGAGAGCTTCAATAAGACCCGTAACGCACCAGCTGGCTGAAGGCCTCAACGATCTCTTCGACGCTTTCCTCGACAGGTTTTTCAAAGGTGTCGACCACAAGGCGGTGTTTCTTCCACGGCTCATAGCGTCGCCGCTGTACATCCTCCCAGCTGGGCAGGGACATCGCGGAAATATCGTTGTGTCTGGTCTCAACACGTGTCTTGTGCTCAGCCTCGTCAGAGCAGATCACCTCAATGTTGAGCGCTTTCACCCTAGCGCCAAGCGCTGCTTCCAGCCAGATGTTGCGAGTGATCTCAATCGGATTCACCGCATCCGCAATCACATTGTTACCCAGCAGCAAGTTGTCTTTGGCAACGGCTGCTGCTGCAACATAACCAGCATCTTCTGCTGGTGAAATCGCAAGAACGGAGGTCTTGAGGGCAGCCTCAAGTGAATCAATACGTAAATGAACGGCTTGCAGGCGCGGAGAAAGGGCCTTTGCCAAGGTCGTTTTACCAACACCAGGCAATCCCGAAAGAACAAATAGAATAGCCATGCCGGGCTCTTACCAGCCCAAGGTTTCATGAAGCTTTCTTCATGAGAGGCTAAATTAGGGCGTCCTTAAGCAATCCCACGCACTTCCATGGGCGTCTTGCCCGTCCAGCTGTGAAACGCGCGAAAGAACGAGCCGGTATCCTTGTACCCAAGCAGATAGGAGATTTCCGGAATGCTCAGATCACTGCGCACCAGATAGTGCTGAGAGAGTTCGGCGCGGGTCTCGCTCAAAATGTCCTGAAAACTCTTGCCTTCTTCCTTCAACTTGCGCTGCAACGTCCGCTTGCTGGCATTCAGGTTCTGGCTGATCACGTCAATTGTGTTCTGGCCCGCTGGCAGGCTTTCCAGCAACGCATTCTTCACCCGGCGGGACATCTCATCAGAACTGCCCGTGCTCTGCAGTTTCTGGCGCAGCCCATCTTCAAACGTATCCCACATACCTTCCATCTGCGTGATCAGCGGACGAGTGGCATCCTGCAGCGAAAGGGTGATGTGCGCCACCGGAGCAGGCGTTGCCTTCACCCCGCATTCCGCTTCAACAGCAGACCAGTCCAGATCCCCAACAGGGCCTCCCACACTGAGCGGCACAATCTGCTCTCCAGTAAAGGTGCGGCTGCAATTGGTGAAGTAGACAATCTCGAACTGAGCCAGAATTTCAGGAAACGGTTCCGTCGGATCGCTGGAAGTAAACAAGATGGACACCGTACTATCTGTACGCTCAACTTCCAGCCGGATAGGCGCAATCAGAGGCTTAAACAGCGCAAGACGCTTCACGCCTTCCTCAATGTTTGGACTGCAGGAAAACGCAAAGGCGTGTGGAACAAAACTGCCTTGCTTGATGGTGTGCCCAAGTTTGATTGCCAGATCGTTGCCGCCATATTCCTGATGCAACGCATGCCAGATGGCGAAATACTGCGCCTGTGTGATGCCCTTGGCTGCCGGACCCAGCTGCTCAATGGAAACTCCGGCACGGCGCATCACCCGATCAACAGACAGGTCAAGGTACTGAATGATTTGCGCCATCATGGCAGCGCCTGGGTAAAGATGTGCGTGTTTCGTCATGCTGGGCTCGGTCTCATTGGTCTTGCCACTCTTTCATCTCGAATTTTTGCTAGGTGTGCCAGTACCAATTTACATAGTGGCGCGATATGGCAGTACTTTGGCGCGATCTGCCACTGAAAGCGAGAGAGGCGAGTGCTAGGGATAACTACAGATCATTTGTTTCAGGCTCAAAAAGCAGAATAGCGCATTCCGCATACAACACTGCCCCATTCAAACAGTGCCTGAGATTATTGCTGACCCAGCCAACCGCTACGGATCAAAAAAGGGATTTTTTTTGATGGCAATTTCTTTAAAGCTGAACGGCCAGACGCATAAGGTCGACGCCGAACCAGGAACCCCGCTTCTTTGGGTGATCCGCGATGAACTCAAGCTCACCGGAACAAAATTCGGGTGTGGTGTCGCCTCATGCGGGGCGTGCACCGTTCATCTGGATGGCGAACCGGTCCGCTCCTGCCAAACGTTTATTGAAGATGTGGAAGATTCTGAGATCACCACAATTGAAGGCCTGAAGTCCACGCCAGCACAAGCCGTGCAACAGGCATGGACAGAGCTGGACGTGGTCCAGTGTGGTTACTGTCAGTCCGGCCAGATCATGTCTGCCGTTGGCCTGCTCTCTGAAAACGCAAAGCCAACACTGGAAGAAATTGACGATTACATGGACGGCAACGCCTGCCGATGCGCCACCTACCAGCGCATTCGCTCCGCAATCGTACGTGCATCAGAAATTATGGAGGCTTGATATGAGCGTGTTGTCCTCTCGTCGTGGCTTCCTCAAAGGGGCAGCAGCCTCTGCTGCCGCCGTTCTTGTTATTGGTGTGGCCCCATCCGGCTCTATGGCCGCTGCAAATGCTGCAGACACCACCATGCTCAATCCGTTTGTAAAGATTGCAGCAGATGGCACCGTGACTGCGATCGTCAAACATTTTGAAAAAGGGCAGGGTCCGGCAACCGGCCTCACCACACTCATTGCAGAAGAGCTGGGCGTCAGCATGGATGCGATAGAGTATGAGTTCGCCCCATCCAACCCGAAGCTTTACAACAACACGGCATTCGGACCTATCCAGGGTACCGGCGGCTCCACCGCCATGTTCAACAGCTTCAAGCAGTATCGTCAGGCAGGCGCCGCGGCCCGTGAAGTGCTGTTGCAAGCCGCATCACTGGCATGGGATGTGCCCGCCGCCCAGCTCAAGCTGGAAGATGGCGTGATCTCAGGTGGCGGCAACAAAGCGCCAATCGGCGAGTTCGTAGCCGCCGCGAGCAAGCTGACAGCACCTGAAAACCCGCGCCTGAAAGATCCATCCGAGTTCAAGTTGATCGGCAACGCAAGTGTGCGCCGCAAGGACACACCGCCAAAGATCAACGGCACCGCCAAATACGCGATGGACATCCAGCTTGATAATCAGATGGTCGTCACCATCAAACGGGCCACCCGCAAAGGTGCAACTGTCACGTCCTTTGACGACAGCGCCGCAAAGGATGTCAAAGGCTTCATCCGTGCAGCTACACTGCCCAACAAAGCTGGTGTTGCAGTTTACGCAGAAAACACATGGGCCTCTCTTCAAGCCCGTGAAGCTCTGGAAGTCACCTGGGACAATTCAGCAGCTGAAAGCCGCAGTTCTGAAGACGTCTACAAAGAGCTGATGGCTGCGCTCAACACAGTGCCGGAATACAACCTGACCAAAAACGATCAGGCCGAGATTGCAGGTGCGATTGAAAACGCAGACAAGGTGGTGGAAGAGACCTTCTACTTCCCATTGCTCGCACATGCGCCAATGGAACCGCTCACCTGCACCATTGAGGCGACAGAAGATGGCGGCGTGATCCTGCATGACGGCTGTCAGATGCCAACCTCACCACATGCAGCGATTGCGCAAATCCTTCAGGTGCCAATGGACAAGGTGCAGGTCAACACCATGTTCGCTGGTGGCTCGTTCGGTCGCCGTGCAACACCAACGGTCGATTATCAGGTAGAAGCAGCGCTTTCCTTTGTGATGACGGATCGCCGCCGCCCGGTCAAACTGGTGTGGTCCCGCGAAGATGACATCACCGGTGGCTACTACCGCCCGGCATTTGCGCACAAAGTTCGTGTTGGTCTTGATGCAGATGGCAACATCGCTGGCTGGGACCACCGCGTTGCAGGCCAGTCCATCTCCAAGGGCACCCCGTTTGAGGCGTTCTCGGTTCATGATGGGGTCGATCATCTTTCCGTAGAAGGCGTCACCCCGACGCAGTACTCCATTCCGGGCATGTTTGCCGGCCTGACGGACATCAAACCAGCCACAACCGTTTTGTGGTGGCGCTCCGTTGGTCACACCCACACCGCCTACGTCATGGAAGCCATGATGGATGCCGTTGCAACAGCAGCGGGCCGTGATCCGGTTGAGTTCCGTCTGGCCCATCTGGCAGGCGACACGCCAGATCAAAAACGACTGACGGGTGTTCTCAAACTGGCTGCTGAAAAAAGCAACTGGGGCAAAGGCGCTGAGGGTCGCTCTCAAGGTGTTGCGGTCCACAAATCCTTTGGCAGCTATGTTGCCGAAGTTGTCGAAATTTCAGGTGATGCAGAAAACGGCGTGAAGATCGAAAAAGTCACCTGCGCCGTTGATTGCGGTATCCCGGTCAATCCGGATGTGATCAAGGCACAGATGGAAGGCGGCATCGGCTACGGCCTCGGCCACGCCATGCGCGATGAGATCACGCTGGAGAACGGTGAAGTTATCCAACAAAACTTCCCGGACTACGAACCACTCCGCATTGGAGATATCGGCGAGATTGAAACGCACATTGTCCTCTCCACACAAGCCCCAACAGGCGTCGGCGAACCGGGCACACCACCATCCGGTCCAGCACTGGCAAATGCCATTGCAGCGAAAGGACCACGTGTAACCGAACTCCCAATGACCAAGGCAGGCGTCACCTTCGCCTAAACTGATTTGGCAGAGCAAAAGGCAGGTTGAATATCCATCAGCCTGCCTTTTGTGTGTTTTACAAAAAAAACGCAGCTCACACGTAAAAAACGCAAACCAACGCACAAAAACACGATCATTTTTCAGCTCACAACTTATTTGGTGTGTAAGACGCACTAACGCTCTGTTTTTTATGAGTAAAATCAAACCTCTTCTGATCTGTGAAGCGAAAACAGCTTCTTACAGATGAAACCTTTTCAGTTCACTTTGTGAACCTTCAATTGTCGCAAATTGAAGCCTGCCTGCACCCTATGTTCCCCTTAAAAGCGCGGAGCAGTGCTCCCGAATTCTGTCTTTATCCCCGTTGATGGAATGGGCTTTGGGAGCTGAGCAATGGATTTCCTGCAACAAACCTGCAAAAGCCTTTATCTGGCTCCAAACTCTGGCGACAACGCCGGTGGTTTTGCGTTTGTTGTCAGCAAGGTAGCCACCAGAAGAGCCAAACTCCCCAAGCGCATTTCGCTCAAAGACGCGCTCACCAACAAAACCTATTCAGGCTCCTTCATCTACTGCCCGGATCCACTTGAATGTGGAGGCAAAGAGAGCAGTCAGCAGGACCTGGTATCCGGCCTGCATGCCTACTTGCAAAGCATGAATGTGCTGCGCGGTTTCATGTGGCTTCCCAGAGACTTAACGCCGCTTCCAGTCCCTCGTGACTACACTGGCCAACGCCCGGCCTTCTTCTCCATTAATGCAGCGGGAACAGTGACAACCAGCAGTCTGTCCTACCTTCTGGCACCCGAACTCACCATCGAGTTCTATTCAAGCGCTTACATTGGTGTTTCTGAAGATGAAGAGAACCTCCAACTCTCAGAATCTGCCATCCAGTTGGGAGGATATCTCAGCCCGGATACGGGCTCGGTGAGCAAGGCAGACATCCGCTGCTCCGGCCCGGATCGCGGTGCCATTGTGTTTGATGCTGAGTTCGAGCGCAGCGCCCTTCATGATCAATGGAATCTGGGTTTTCAATGGGTTACGAAAGATGCGGAGACCAAAACCGGCGTCAATGGTCAACGCTTCGCCTTGGGCACAGG
Source organism: Pseudovibrio sp. W74 (assembly GCF_001623085.1). Taxonomy (NCBI): domain Bacteria; kingdom Pseudomonadati; phylum Pseudomonadota; class Alphaproteobacteria; order Hyphomicrobiales; family Stappiaceae; genus Pseudovibrio; species Pseudovibrio sp. W74. The sequence continues at coordinate 231,143 of NZ_LMCJ01000008.1, read as the reverse complement.
CGATGATGGCAGCCGTAATCCTCTGCCTATGACGCTCATTGTGGACGTCACCGACGCGCTGAACATCTACCCGACACACAATCGAACAGACCCCAACCGCTGCGCCTTCTATTTCCGCGCCGAAGAGGAAAGCGGGCAAGGACCAACCTTGAACAGCTTCTACCGAACCACCTACGGCGCTCCCGTTGTTTTACAGAGTATCACCGCTGACAGCCATGTGAGTGATGCTTGGCCCGCAGGCATTATCCTCACCCCGAGTTATGAGAATGCCTCATCGCTTCATAGCTTTATCGCCAGTCCTGTTGGAGATTTCCTCGTCTGCGCACCGCTCGCGAAAGACGATACAAAAGCCCGCTTCATGTGCGGACTGGGCGGCACAGAGTTTCTGGAAGTTCCTGGCGTTGCAGAACACGCGCTCTCTGAGGGAGCACGG
>NZ_LMCJ01000008.1:161166-230672 GCF_001623085.1 Pseudovibrio sp. W74 | reverse complement strand
GTTTATACCCGATCAGCCTGCCTACGCACCGGTTTTTCCGTTGCCTTTGTCGTCTCCCGTTGGGCGCCCTGCACCCAAAGGAGCACCGCTCAAAGGCAACTACAAAACGTCGTATGTACAGGTGTTCCCGCCAGATAATGCCGCAGAAAAGAGTGAGACATCCATCACCTATGTGGCGCAGCCCCACGGCAGCGCACTGCACGGCTATGATGATGAAATCTGGCAGGAAAACAAGGAGTTGCTGGGCACTGTCAGTCCGGCCTACACACTGCCGCCAATGGAAGATCAGGCCTTCCCAATGTTCCCCTACGCCGGCACGGATGAGGGCGACCCGAGTTACTCCCAGTGTGATGTCGCTCTGTTCGAAAAAAGCATTATTGCGCCAACCCGCCGCAAGGTGATTGCATCTCTGACCAACGGTCAATCCAACGCCAGAGAGGCTAAGGCGCAAACAGGAGAGGGGGATGCAACTCTGACAACCCCACTGGGCGTGATCGCCACACTGCAATCACCCACAGACGCCAGTCACTGGAAGGAAGTCAAGCTCGCTCAAATCAAAGTACCAACACCTTCCGATTTTGCCTTCAAAGACTTATCCCCCAAACTCATAGAGGCCTTCCAGACCAATCAGCTGTTTCTGGTCGCTGCAAACCCATCAGAATTAGGTGAAGCAGGCTCAACCTTCCTCAACACGCTGAATATCGAAGACTGGCAGATCGAAGCAGATGTCGGCAATTCACCAGATTTCGGCGACTACGCCAACATATTGATTATTAAAGGAATACGCGGCCCACTCTACGACCCGAAGGGCAATGAAAAAGACAACCTCATCTCCAATCCGCAAAAATGGACCCAAAAAGAAACCTTCGCCGCTCCAACAACCAAACGCCAAAACACATCAGATAAAACCCAACTGGTCAATGTCTCCTCATGGCTTCAGGACTACTTCAAAGCAGCCTATGAAAACCCCGCAACAGAGTACTTCGAAAGCTTCAACCAGACTGCCGCTGATCCTAACTGGACCGGCGTACTTATGCTACGCGCGCGTATCAAATCACCGCCCGAGCAATTGGCTGGGATTGTGGCCGGTGTGCGCGATCCGGCAAAGTTTTATGCCCACCATCTCGCCATCCGCATCAATCAGATCAAGGCTGGTGCAAGTGGTGAAAAAATCGAAATAAAGAAGCAAAGTTCAGTCTATGGGCTGGTTTACTATGAAGACAATGACCTCATTGTACCAAAGGGAGCGACAAACCCGGAGCCGGTTGTGCCCTCTGCAACGCGCACATATGATTTCATCCTGCTCTCGCTCAAAGTGCTCTTTGAGAACTCGGCAATAAAGAAGTTCTCCTCCTTCGCACAGCTCTCCATGACCAAGGTTTTTGGCAGCGATACGGTCAGTTCTAAGCCCGTTTTTCCGGCAGGCCAACCACAGCCCAAAGGCAGCCAGTACAAGTCGCTGATTATGAAAGCGAGTTATCAGGACAACAACAACCACCCGTCCTACACCATGGCCGCAACCCATCCCTATCTGTTCACGGTCGACAACAACATCCTGGAGCAAACAGAGTTCACATCCGCGCGAATGAACACCATCTCCAAACACGAAAAAACGCAGGAAAATCAAACAGAACCACTCATCCGCTTCGCCTTCACCGGCTTCCTCGATTTCGCGATCCTCAGCGCAGGCGAAAACGAGCCGGTTGACTTATTCTCCTTTGGCAATGAGCCAGACCAGCAAACCAGCCAGAATGGATTGGCCTTTAACGAGCTCGGCCTGCAAATGAGCTTCACACAAACGAATGCCTACGAAAGCCAGAAGATCACTTGGGACAGCGCTCAGCTGACATTTGACAGCAAAAACAGCACGCCTCGCGGCGGTAGCCTGGTCGCCACTATGCCATTGCAATTGAAAGGGTTTGTCAGCTCCGACAGCGCAGACAAGACGCCAGCTTCCATGGGATATTTGGATGTTGTAACCAGCGTCCGCCAGCAAGGCCTGTCAGACACATGGAACGGCCTCAAGTTCGAAGTCAGCCTCGGCACCGCCGGAGACCTCGCAGGCAAACTAGGCCTCACCGCTGATTTGCTGCTGGCATGGTCACCAGACTCCACGGGCGAAACCTACAAATCCAAGACTGCCATCCATATGCCGGGCTCCTCCAACGGTGCCTCGCTCATCAGCTTACAGAACGTGCTGTCCATGTCCTACGGCCCGATCCAGCTGCTCTACACGGAAAACCCCAATAACAAAGAAGCTGATGCCAGCAAGCAATACATGTTTGTTCTCAATGAGATCGCCATCAAATTTCTGGGGTTGGCCAAGATCCCGCCAAGCGGCGCCACATCGTTCTATCTGTTCTCAGACCCAGATGAGAGCAACGAGGGCTCGGCCAAAACCACAGGTCTGGCCTGGTACGCGGTCTACAACAACGAGCCCGCTGACAGCAAATAAATCACTCCTTCAATCAGCACTGGTGCAGCAAGATGAACGAGCACAGTCCAATCGAACCACTCGAGCGCGTAGTCACGCCAGACGAAGAGAGCCTGTCTTCAGAGCTTGCCAATCTGGTGCAAATGTTCGCCTCTGCTGCACAGGATTTGAATGCGACGCTCTCCAACCACATCCTTGGACGGCTCACGGATTTCCTGCGCGGTAAAAAGCTGCGCTACTTCCTCTCTCAAGACCAAAGATCAGGCAGTGCCGCCAACACCATCAACCTCCTAAAGCGAATGATTTCCCTTGGATTTCAGGTAGATGTGGACCTGATTTACGACAGTGGCCAAGAAACGCTCCTGCAGGAACTGGCGCAGCTGTTACCCGGCTTTGACCCCACCACCCGCGCATCAATAACGCTGGACGGCGTTACAATCACCTTTCACGCCTATCAGGAAACCACCGTTGGCGAGATAACCCATCGTTCCGTACCGAGTCTGTCTGGCACGATGCCGCTATGTCTATGTGGCGGCGGTAACATTCCCAACATCGACAACACAAGCATCGCGACTGCAGTGAAATGCAGCTACTTTGTCCTGCTTCAGCCTTACCTTTGGACGGCAGAAACTTGCACTCAGGCTGGAAAGACCTGTTCCGCCAACTCTTTAGTGGTGCTACCGGGCCTCAAACAGACTATAAACCTCGATGATCAACTCGCTCTGCAAGGCTCACAGTTTGCTTATCGCAGTTTCAAACAGGACCTGACTACAAAGCTCAACTGGGCGGACCTGAGGAAGATCCCAGAGGTCAACACCAAGGCATTGAGTGCGGCGCAGAACATCAGCAATGCTCTTGGAAAATCTGGCCAATCCGGCATCGAGTTCTTTCCGGTTGCGAGTCTGCCAGGCTCATCGACAGATAAAACATCGCTTGTCGGCAATGCAGAAGGGATTGCCTTCGAGCTCATCGCTGCAGCCGCACTCCTGCAAAAGCAAAAAGGCTTTACCAAAAAGCCGGTTGTCATCGCTGTTCTGGATGATTTGAGCAGTTCCACATGGCAAACACTTGCGCGATATTTTCCCCAAAAGAACGCGGCGAAGCAGGGCACAAGCACGTCTCGTGATGAGCGGACAAAGAACATCAACGCTTACTGCAAGAACCAGCAAGTGTTCCGAAATACCTCTGGCTCAGGTACTGGTATTTACCTGAATAAAGACCTGTCAGGCTCTGCTGGGGCTGCTTTCCTCAGCAAACTGAAATCAGGTGCAACGGTTGTCACCACCTTGTCTGATCTGCCGCCAGACGCGATTGACTATTTGTATGGCGCAGCCACATTGCCAAGCGTTCTGGAAGGCACTCAAAGCGCCAATCTGGCTGTAAACCTGGGTAAGCCGTTCTTCAAACTCGGTAATTTCACGTCCAACCCTTATCCAAGCACATTTGGAAACGGCAAGGGCAAAGCTGCCAGCAGCACAACACCAACCACCGCAACGCTTTTAGATACCTCCAAAAACCAGATTGCTCTCGGAACATCCGCGTTTCAAGAGGGCTACAAAGCAACCATGCCGCCCAATGAACTGGCGCAAACCATATCGGATATGGTGACCCAGTTTCGCTCAGAAAAGGGCGAGTACTTTGAGTATTTTGACGGCCTCAAACAGTATTACACCGCACCTCAAAACGATAAGCTCTTACAAGCGCTCGGGTTTTTAGCGGCCAGATTTGCTCTTGTTTCAGTCGCAAGTGGTGTCTCCGACAGCATTTTCTCTGATCTGCAAACACTGCAAACCACGCTGACGGACAATACAAAAAATGGGATTCTCGCTCTGATCCCCAATGTGCTGAAAGAGGGACCGTTCCACACCTTCCTGCAAACAGTGCTGGGCTCAGGCGGACTGACAATTGGCTCCGCAAAAAGCCCTGTGACGATCAAACCCGTCTACACCTCAAAAAAGCTCAGCAAGATCATCGTTCAGGGAAAGACCTCGGATTTTCTCGGCACAGAACTGGAAGTCACACTTACCGTCTCCAGCTTGGGGCGAGCGAGTAAAAACCAAAGCAATTACAAAGTCCAACTCCAAATCTCGCTGGAAAAGCTTGAGTTACCAGGTGTCGAATGGTTCGCACTGGAAGACACAGGTCTGTCCGTTGAATTTTCCAGCAATGGTGCGCGGCTCACAGGCGGTGTGCAAACCTCTATTGAGGTCGGCGACACGCTCATTCCATTCCACATGGATTTCCCAAGCTCTGCCAAAAACAAGATGGTGGTGCAGGGCACATTTGCAGAGGAGGCAGCCCCTTCGCTGAACTCCATATTCACGCTCATCGGCGGGATGAATTTTGCAAACTCAATCCCTTCTGAGTTCGCTGACCTGAATGAGTTGAATGTAGACGGTCTGCGTTTCAACTATGACTCAAAATCCAAGAGCATAGAAAGCTTTCAGGTCTCGCTGAAAGATAGCAAGGAGTGGGATCTGTTCGGCGGATTGAAATTGAACAACCTAAGCTTTGAGATCACCGCTTCACAGCCAACCGGCAAACGTCAGATAAGCTGGGTAGCCTCCACAGATGCTGTGATCGGTTCAAGCAGTAACCCAGCAATTCTTGACCTTTCTGCCACCTATCCGCAAACCACAGTAACCGCAACACTCAGCCCGGATGGGGCAAACCTGCCTGTCTCGGACTTCGTGGACGCATTGCTGCCAAGCGGCTATCACCTTGACGTTGATGCCGATATTGCAAACCTGTCACTGGAATATTCTCCCGGGCAGAACAAGAACAGCAGCACCTATTCCGTTGAGGCTGGCGTAAATTTGAAAGGCTGGCAAATCACCTTGCCACCCGCAAAGTTCGAGCTCAACGACGTCTACATCCAAGTCAAAGGCGTTGGAACCAACTCGGTAGGCTCCATCAAAGCCTCAACAATGCTGTTTGATGGTCTGCCGAATGTTCAGCCCGTCCCGGTTAATGTGACAGCTACATTCGACACGCAAAACCATCTCTGGACGTTTACCGGAGAGCAGGGTGATACGCCTATCAAGGTCAGCCAGATCATTGATGCCTATTTCGGCAGTAACTGGGCACCGGATGCTATCGATGTAGACCTCTCAGATCTGAATGTAACCTTCTCAACGGGCACCGGAACATCCGCGGCCAGTTATGAGTTTGGGGGAACAGTGAGCCTCAACAAAGACGTGAGGCCAAAATGGCTCCCGGATGTGACCTTCACGGCAAAAATTGGAGATACGGGCGGAAGTGAGCTTCTGTTACCCGGCAGCAAAGCGCGCATTCCGGTGCTTGATGACCATGACGAGGTTATCTTCATTCCCCCGGAAAAATCATTGGTCCGGTATGAAACCGCAAAAGAAAACGGCAAATACGCATTGCTGACAGCTGATGTGCTTTGGGAGAACATCGAGCTCACCGTATTTTATGAATATGCCAAAACGCATTCACATTTCGGGATCACATGGGGTCTGTTTTCGGCTGAGGTATTGGCTGATCAATGTGCAACGATCAGGTTTACAGATACCACCACACTTGGTGCCATGGTCGAAACCTTTGTGGAATGGATGACCGGTGCCAAGTTTGGGCTCGCCGCGCCATTTGACCTGTTAAATGATGTCAAACTTTCTAATTTTGAACTCAAATGGGACTTTAACACCGGAAGCGTTGAATTTGATGTGAAAATTGGTCCTATCGACCTTTTAATCGCCTCAGTGACCGGCATTTCGCTCACGTATAAAAAGAAATCAGGTGTTTTCGTGCAGCTGAAAGGTGATTTTCCCTGGCTGTCTCATAACGGGCTGGAAGCAACAAAGCTGCCGCCATGGCGAGCAGATCAACCCTCCACAACACCTAGCCCCGGCGGTGCTGGCAATAAGTATCTTGACCTGCGTTTACTCGCTGGCGGACAGCATGTGGACGTCAAAGGCCTGCAAGACGTCACCACCGTGCAGCAAGCTGTCGATATTTTGGGAGACCTTCACAAACCCTCAGCGAAGAAGGTGCCCGACATCGGCTTTGCTGGTGACATCAACTGGCTGTTTGCAACGGACTTCGGTGTTCTGAGGATCGATTCCCGCAAAGAACTGGGGCAGGAACATCAAGGCGATCTTGAAAGCACCGGCGCGAAGTACACGTTCACCTTGCAAGTGGTTCTGACAGACCCAAGTCTCTATGCACTGCGCATTGCCTGTAATGGAAAAGCGGCTAAGGTCTTCTCCGGTCTGGATTTTCAGGTCATCTATAAAAAGGTCTCGCCGGGCCTTGGTAAATTTTCAGCCTCCATCGAACTGCCGGAAATCATGCGCCGCATTGATGTTGGGGCCGTGACAATCACACTGCCCACATTCGGGATTGAGGTCTACACCAACGGTGACTTCCAGATTGATGTCGGTTTCCCCTGGAACAACAATTTCTCGCATTCTTTCTCAGTTGAGGCCATCGTACCGCCGGGTATTCCGGTGAAAGGCGGAGGAGGGTTCTACTTTGGCAAGTTGCCTGCTGCTTCTGTCAAAGGGCTGCCAGTCTCCACAAAAGGCTTCTTCAACCCCAATCTGGTCTTCGGCTTCGGCGCGCAGCTGGGGCTCGGCAAGTCCGTTGATATGGGCATTCTCAAAGCGGGCTTCAGCCTCACCGCCTTCGGAATTTTGCAAGGCATCCTAGCAAAGTGGAATGCCTATGAAGATCATCACTCAGGCAGCAGCGATGCTCTGTCACTGCAGGGCGAATATTTCTTCTCCCTCACAGGAACCTTTGGCATCATTGGTAAACTGTATGGCACCATAGATTTTGCTATTATCAAGGCTTCGGTCAATATCAGGATCGAGGTAAGCGCACAGATCAAGCTTGCCTCATACGAGCCGATCCCCCTCACAATTTCAGCTAAGGTGGATGTCCGCGCCTCTGCGAAGATCGATCTCGGCCTGTTCACCATCAAAGTGAGCTTCAGCTTCTCTGCGCACGTTCATACCACCTTCAAACTAGGTGCTCTCCAGGACCCAAGTAAAGCTCCCTGGCTTGATAGTTCTGAAGCCTACGAAGGCTTGCTTGCTGCACCATTAGCGGACCGCCTCGCGCTCTACAGCCGCTTGCCAATGCTGACGGGAGCCTATGAGGCAGCTCCAGTAGAGTTCAACTGGGCAAACCTGCAACCCGCTGCGGATCCCTCTCAAAACCCGCTGGAGATCCATCTGGGCTACGGCTTGACCCTGGCAAAGGATGAGAACTGGTCGTCTTCTGAAGAGGCCCGAGCGCCACAGTTGCCGTGTTACGTCGCCAACCTGTTCATTTCAGCACCCGCACCAGCAACTCCGGAAGATGCGGAGCTTTATGAGAAGGCCGCAGGGCAGCAAACAGACACTGCATTCGAGGCTCTGGCCAAGATGGTAACCCGCTGGCTTGTAGCCGCGACCATGGGTGATGAAACCCCCAGTGCAGACCAGGTCGATAACCACGTGATCAGCGCGATTGAGATCAACGCCATACTGAACAGGCTGGGTGAGTTGGAAGGCTCGTCAGACGCATTGACCCAGCAGGACATCACCACGTTCCTGCAGCAACAGTTCATGCTCGATATTGCTTTGCCGTCCCGTCCAGGAGAGGCGCAAGCGACCTATTTCCCCATGTTGCCATCACTCAGCATCGCGCTGGAACAAGACAGCAAAACATCGCTCTCCTATACTTTTGCAGACTACAATTCCATAACCACCGAGTACCTGGAAGACTTAACAGTTTACTTTAACCAGCTCAGTGTTCAGGTGGAAAAAGAGAGTGGGAAATCCCCCTCTGAGATTGATGGAGGTGGCAGCAAAACATCAATATCATCATATATATATGAAAACTACTTCATGCTGATTATGAAGCAGATGATGCAAAACCTCCTGAGCGGTCTACGCGACTTCAATTATCCGCTCCCAGCTGGAAAAACATCCAGTTGCATTGTGAGTTGGGTCAACAGCCAAGGTGCCTTTTCCGGAGCAGACTTTACCCTCGCAGACCTCTTCAAAGCCAATAACAGCCACCCTTTGACAGCAGGCCTCAACGTCACAATTCCGACTGCACCGCTTGTGATCCCTGCGAACAGTTCCTTCCAAAAATTAGCCAGCAACAACCCATATAAAGCGACTGTCGAAGCCTCTGACCTCATGAGTAAAAACAAGGCAGTCGCGGGCCTTTTGCGCAGCGGAACTCAGATTGTTTACACCGCATCAGATGGAACTGAGAAGAAGCACACAGTCTCTGGTGGGCAAACATTAAATGCAGTCGCATCAGCTCTTGGGATTACCATTGATGAACTGACCAGCAGCAGTGCTGTGCAAGCCCAGCAGGACCTTCTGGTTGTCGGCTCTACGTTGCAGATGCCAGCGTTCACGCAAAAGACAACGGACACAGATACCCTCTCATCCATCGCGCAAAAGTTTGACGCTGATGTTGAAGCGCTGGCAATCACCGCAAACGGAGAACTCACCGATCTGTTTGCAGGCGCCACGGGCTCCAACGCAGGATCGGATGCTGGCAGTTTGAGCATCGTACATCTGCCTCAGTTCTCCGTTGGAGAGCTCATCAAGGAAGTGCAGCGAACGGGTGGCATCACCCACCTGTCAGGCATGGCCTCACGCTATTACTTCCACGGTATGCGTCTGCCAACGGATGGTATTACACCACTTGTTGATGGCATCTGGGTTGAAAAGGATGAGGCTGGAAAGCTCAACCTGCCGAATGAGGTTGGCTTGTTTGCGCTGTCCGGTCAGCAGATCGCCATCCCAACGCCGCTGACAAGCAGTCTCTCCTTGCTGCTGAGCAAGCCAAAGGATGCAGATTGGATCACACTTGGAAATGATCAAACCACTCTGAAATACGAGGTGGATGTACCGTCAGACAATGAGGCGACTGCAAGCAAGGACTATCAACGCATTGAAGCCGTCAACACCTACGGGAAGACAGAGTACTTGTCAGCTGGACCAGAGGAACTTTCACTCCTTGCAAAGGTTGAGCAGCAACCAAGCGCGTTCCCAATCCCGCACTTCATCAATTGGCAAAGCGCAGAGCCAATCAACGTTCCCACAAACGACCCTCAAAAGCCATCCAACACCCAATATCTGCGTTTGTGGACGCTTTCTGCAGCACTAACGACACTTGGTGCCAACAGCGCACAAAACAACGCAGTTGTGCCTCCTCAGCTCCTTGTTGAGCAGGTGTCGATGGATGCTGCAACTGGAAAGGCCATCAAAACCCCGCTGACGAACTATGGCTGGGCATCAACAATTGAGTTCTCCATCAAGAAACTGCCAGCTCAAACATCGAGCGCTCCAGCGGCGGAAGTCAAAGCGACGCCGGATGCGGCCTTGAAAACTACCTATGAGCTGAATGGGGTGAGTTCAGCTGGCGTCGTAATTCTGGAGCGATTGCTGCAAAGCCTGCCTGAGGATCATAGCTTTGCATCTCTCACGCTCGGTTACAGCAAAGGCTCACAAAGCAGCGGTACACATTTTGTGGGTGAGGGCGGCAGCGATGTCACCTTCGGTCTGTCGCAAACCAACCTCTCAACGGTGACCAATCCAACCGGAGAACTGTTATCTGAGGCGGCAAAGGAGAGCCAGAGCCCGACGCTTCTCAACACGCCCATGTCACTGGTCAAACTGCTTTGGGAAGCTGGCATCACCAACTCGGGCGGCTTCTATCTCTATTACACAGCAGATGACGGGCAGACAGGATTGCCGCCAGATGTCTTCAACGAAAAAGGAGAGGCGACGCTGTCTCTGGTCATCATTCATGAAGATCAGGAGTACATGCATGCCTACGTCAACGGGCTCGCAACTGCACAGGCAATCGCAGGCTCAGGTACATCATTGACCGCAGCTGCCAAAGGCGAACTGGTGGAACACACGACCACTGACGATGATACGCTGGCAAGCATTGCTCTACGTTATCACTCCAACCTCAACTCACTCATCGCCAAAACTCTGACTTCTGATCAGGAAACATCAGCGAGCGGCAAAATCCAGCTGATACCGGGCAAAACCATCAGCATCGAGCAGGGCACCTATCGGGTTCCACAAAGCAGTGATGCCTCCTTTGCAAGCATAGCATTGCGCTTTGGGACAAGCGTTGAAGAGCTAAAGCAGGTAAACCCGCGTCTGACTGGCGAAACAGTTCCAGCTGGCGCACCAATACGATTGCCTGTGATTGAACTGACAATTGGCTCCAAGACTTTGAGCAACGACTTGTCGAGCTGCACATGCCTGTCAGAAATTGCGGATTACTTTGGCACCGAGCCCATCGTTGTTGCCAGTGTGAACGCAGAGATGGAGCAACTGCTCGTCCCCGGTCAAACACTCACACTGCGTACTGGCCCGCTGACTGTTCAACCCGGTGAACATCCCGGCGTTCAGGCGCTTAATGCGCAACGCGAGCAGGCGCCGGAGATACCCAAGGGTGGAACAGGAGATGACTACGCGACGGCCTTGCTTCTCAACAACTACAGCCTGCTGGCCTATAAGATTCTGGGAAATCAGGACTTCAGACCAAGCAACATGGGCCTGCCCATTGGTGCCTCAGGCAAGTCTACCTCGCCCAATGAGGGAAAGATCCGATATGTTCTGGAAGCGTCTGCTGGCGATGCGGAAATGTATCATGGCGTAATATCGTATCTCAGCCTTGTAAAAACCGAAAACGCCTCAGAAGCCACGGCACTGAACCCGTACAGTGCCAACGGATTGCTCCTGCAAACTCAACTCGGCTGGAACGACTATTACGGCAATACGATCCTATCAACACTGGACGAGCCCACAAAGCCCGCAGGAAAGTTGAACAGCAAACCGGCGCTTCAGGGCTACACAGATCAGATCATCCCGCTCTCTCAGTGGCCCTCGACCTCAGCAAACTGGACAGTGCAGCCTGAGGGTAGCGCCGAAACGACCCCGGAAAACTTCACGATCCTCATCACCTTCAGCTTTGATAGTGGACCCTTCTTACCGCAAAAAAGTCAAAACCCGGAGATCGCACAGCAAAGAGCGCACTCAGCACTGGTTATTGTTGAAGATATGCTGGCCCAGTTTAATGACCCCAACGGTTTTGCAATAGAGGTCAACTCGACACTCTCGCTCAACACCTATCAGCTCTCAGCACACGAACTTGAGCAGCTGGTCGGCTGGTGGCAAGACATCGAGCAATTCCTGATCAGGCAAAGCAACCCGGAAGAAACCGAAACTTCTGAAACAATTCCGCCGCTCTCATTGCCTGTAACAGTGCCAATGAGCAGCCTCAATCAGGAACCGATCATTGAGCTCACAACACAGCTTGTCTTCAAACGAACCCACGGCATAGCGGTCGGTGATTATGCAGCCGATCCGCTGACACGATCTGTTGCCAACACCATAGCAATCAGAACCACCGTCAGTGCCCCGAAACCTAAAAAAAGTGACGCAGACTCCGAAAACCCAAAGAAGCCAAAGAAGCCAAAGCCAGACATTCTGGCAGAGTTTGCGCAGTGTGTAGCGCAGTCTATCCATGGTCCGGATTTCACAATGATGGTCGCCTCCGGTATCAACCGATATGCGCCATCCGCTAGCGTGTCTTCCAATGCAACCTGGGGTGTGCGTATTGGCACAAAGCAGGGAGATCCAATCTCCTTCCACATCACAGATGAAAGCCAACCAGAAATATACGCACCGCTTCCAGTCAGTAACACGCTGATCTCTCGCAGTGCCTCGGTTTATCCCTATGCCGGACTGGATGATTTTGACGCAAGTACAGGAAAATTCACAGGTACTTCGGTTCAAAGCACCTTCTCAAATGTTGAGATGGACGTCTGGCTGAAACAGTACTTTGAATTTTTTGACGCGCTGCTGTCTCCCAAATACTCCTCCTCAATCCTGTTCATCGACAAACTCGCAGCCAATAAACCGAAAAGCATCTCCTGCACTGGTGAGAGCTCTGCAGTCGTCAGCGGCTTTATGGAGGCATTGACGGAGCAAAAGAAAAGCCTTGCGCAGATCACGGCACGCATGCTGGCACCCATCTATCAGGATGGCACCAGTACACGGCTAACCTCCGCACAAGAGACCTTCAAACAAACGCTGCTCAATGAACTTTCCAATCTCTACACAACACAGGCTGTCCTTTCGTTCGGAGCGGACATCACCGCCAACATTCCGCTAACAGGCGATGAAGAAACTCCGCAGCTTTACGGCAACATCAACCTGAACAGCGTGGCAGACTGCCCACCGGATGCACAGGAAGACGCGCAGGAGCCAACATCCGCTAAATCTCTTTCGAGCCTCTTCTCGCTCACGTCTGCCAAACTGAAATTGCAAGATGGCGCAGAGCAACCGCTCACCTTCCTGATTCAGGCCTCAGAAAAGCTGGGAGAGACAACGGAATGCCTCTCTCTGGATCTGAGCTACAAAGTCACGTCTCTCGAACATCAGATCAGCCCGGTTCAGGGCATAGCCGACTACAAAGCCTCAAGCTGGCTCTCTCCGATCCAGGCGGAAGGCACTCCGGTTCTTGAAAAGCTGCTTGGGTCTTTCAAAGTGCCCATCCTGCTGCGCAGTTTCCCGGAAACACCGCGCATGGTCTCTCAAGCTGGCCCTGCCTATGACACGAAGGCTAAGAAGCTCTCCCAGATCACCAAATGGAACTATGAATACACTTACGGCCTGAACTTCCATTACCTTCAGGACAAAGCTCATGGGCAAATCCAGTTCAACCTCAAAGACAAACCGCAAGGTGAACTCACCGATTTCATGGATGCCTTTGCCGAACTCGCGCAGTTCATCACCATCCAGAACAACCTCACCGCCACGTTGGATCAGTACCTTCCAATCATAAACGCTGGTAATCAGTCAGCCGATGCCATCGAAAAAGCGGCTCAGGCTCTGACGGTGATCATCAAGGTCAACGAAGACATAATCTGCAAAGCAAACGCCAGCAGCAGCCTTGCGATGCTTGCAGCAACTTCACAAAAAGAGGGCAGCGAAACAATCAGTTTTAGCATTCTGGAGGAAAATCAGGACTATAGCACTCCAGCGGAGCAAACATCACAGCGCTGGGTCGTCAAACTGATACTGGAAGATTGCAACCCTCCCGCAGGACTAACCGGAGACCCTGTGGTCGAAATTCCGGATTGGACAAGCCATCTGGACAGCAGTGCGTGTGTTGAGGGTAAGCAGACCTACACCTACTATTACACCCAGAAAACGAAGAGCAAGCAAACCTATCTGACACAGGATATTGCGCAGCCCTTGAGTGATCGTCAGGTGGTCATGCCGGGCATGCAGGTGCTCGCGCGGCAGGATGCATTGGCTTCTATGTACATGATCCGCAACAGCTATATCCACGGCAAAATCACAGATGGCTTTGTATTCAGAACGCCGACGGCCACCTTTAAAAACCCGTTCCACCCAACATTGTCCAGCTTTCAGCCACTCAACATTGCATACCTCGGCAACCCCACAAATGAGCCTTATCAGCGGAGCCTGAAGGAGCATCTGGAACATCTCTTCTACATGCTGTTTCATGGTGAGTATGCTGGCGACATTACGCTGCAGCTTAATATCGGTTACAGCTATCATCTTGCGCAAGGCCTCACAGAAGAGCCAATCGATCTGCCAATCGCTCTTCTGCCGCCAACCCCCGTCACTATCCAGAACAACGGCGAACCTAAGGGCGATATCCTTGAAAACCTTGCCAACTCAATCACGGCGTGGGCACAGGCGCATAAATCATCCTGCAATGCAGCTCAGCTGAACATTGCCATGAATATCATGTCCAATCTGACGGAAAACCCCATGCCCTTGCTCAACCTGCAAAACCTCTACCTGTGCACCGATGACATCATTCCACCTCTGCCATCTTATGAAAGCGAAACAGAAGGGGTGTAAGACACTCAGATAAATCCGGGAAAGGCGTGCCGATGCGCCACCGAATGTGTCATGCTGGCAAGAGTGATGATATCAAACACAGGTCGGTTGATACGCGCTTGCAGCTGATGCGCATATGGCGGCAGATCAGTGCATTCCAAAACCACGGCACCAATATCCGGTGATCGCTCAATCATGTCATCTGCCGCAGCAAACAGCTCTTCTGTCACCTTGCCAAGGTCCATCTGCGTGCGTTCGCCGCGTAAGATCACAGCAGAAAACTCAGGGGCATCATCCAGTCCCTGAACCACAATCGGCACATGGGCAGCACCCACACCTTCCAGATGCTTGTCTGTCAAAGAGGCAGCGGACGCGGTGATGACCCCAACGGGTGCATTGGTCATGTGGTAGGCAAGGGAAACCTGTATGAGCGAGGATACAAAAACCGGAACAGAAACGGCCGCTGCGATTTCCTTTTGAAAGATCGCCAGAAATCCGCAGGACCCGGTGATTGCATGTACGCCCTGATCTTCCAGCCGTTTAGCGGCGCTGAGGATCGGCTCAAGCAACTCAGGTGAGGGATCAGCCAGCAGTTTTTGTACCGTCAATCCATGCAGGATCTCATAGGTCGTTGTAAACGGCAGGCTCGACGGGTTCTTGATGTGGCCGGGAGGCTTGGGGAAATAGCTTTCCAGTGAAAGAACGCCGATTGAAACGCCGCAAATGTTCTGGCCACCAGGATGAATGGTCATGCGAAATCCTTTAGTACCGTGTCACGTGATAGGGGGTCATATTGATGTTGGGGGTGGTGCCGGTCACTAGATCGGCAACCAATCTTCCAGTTTTTGGGGCCATCATCAGGCCGTAATGACTGTGGCCAAACGCGCCAATCAAATCCGGAAATCCGTCAATTTCGCCAATGCAAGGCAAACTGTCGGGCAAGCTGGGACGTTGGCCGGACCATGTGCTGATGTCATCCATCCGCAAGTCAGGCAACAGCTTGCTTGCAAGCTCCACCAAACCATCCAGCCGTTTCTGATTGATTGGCGCATCAAGCCCGGCAAACTCAGCCGTTCCGGCAACCCGAATGGCGCTCTCCATGGTGGAGGCGACAAACTTCATGTCCATATCCATGATGGAATGCGTGAGGGCAACACCGGGATTGCTGAAAGACACATGGTAGCCACGCTCAGCCTCCATCGGTACCTTGACCCCAAGTGGTTTCAGCAGCTTGGCAGACCAGACGCCCATGGAAAGCACCAGTTTCGGTGCAAAATGCGCGCCTGTCTCCGTCACATATCTCCAGCCGCCGCCGTCTCTTGGTGTGATGGAGTGCACCTCTGCTTGCTCAATGGTTCCGCCCATCTGGCGTAGCTTGTCGGCAAGCACTTCACCGATTTTACCGGGAGAGACAGCCCGTGCCTGTCCCTTGATGAGAACGGCGGCCTCAAACTCATGGGTTAAAGCAGGTTCCAGATCTCGTAAGGCCGCAGCTCCAATCTCTTCAATCTCAGCCCCCACAGCACGGCGCATGGCATAATCCGGGCCATCCAGATCAATCTGGGAGGCATCCCGAAATGCATGCACATACCAGCTGTCTTGCAGTAGTCCTTCGTGCCCTGTGCCTGAAAGGTGATGGCGGTAAAGCTCAATGCAGTCATGATTGAGAGCATGCATGGCATCGCCAATCGGCTGAATGCGCTCCTGTCGTCCCTCATAGAGAAACCGCAGGCCCCATGTGGCCACGCGAGGCAGGTAACTGGGCTTGATCGTCACCGGACCTTGCGGATCCATCAGCCAGCCGGGCACCTTCTTCCAAAGACCCGGCATGGACTGCGGCACCACAGACCACGGTGAGATAATCCCCGCATTGCCAGTAGAGGTGGCCTGACCGGGAGCATCCCGGTCAACCATGTGCACGCGCAAGCCTTTCTCAGCCAGAGACAGAGCACAGCAAATGCCAACCAACCCCGCACCAAGCACAGTGACATCAGGTACTACAGCTTCTGTCATTGTGTCGCCGCCTGCAAGTTGCGTTGGCTGGAAACCTGCTGGAACAAGACAGGCGCGATGATGAGAATTGCGGCCAGATCAGACCCCAGACTTGGAGCAACCAGCATCAATCCGCCAATAGCCATCAGCACACGCCACAGACCGTTGAGCGGAGCCATGAAGTAACCGGAAACGGCTGTTGCAATAGCAAACACACCCAGCGCACAGGTCAGCGTGACCTGCAAGAAGGAGACGAGGGTGAAGTATTCCGGCAAAACAATCAGCATGGTTGGCGCATAGACGAACACCATCGGCACCATGAGTTTGCCAAGCCCTAAGGTAAAGGCACTCACACCAGTCCTGAACGGGTTCGCCCCTGCAATGCCCGCCGCAGCATAGGCCGAGGCGCAAACCGGCGGCGTAATCTCGGAGATAACACCATAATAAAGCACGAACATATGCGTTGCTAAAGCGGGCACACCCAGTTGTGCCAGCGCCGGTTGAGCCACCGCGACAAGCATGATGTAAAGCGCTGTTGTTGGTAGACCAGCCCCCATCAAAATACAGGCAATAGCGATCAGAACCAGAGACAGGAACTGCTGAATGGAGGTTTGCCCGAACACTTCCAAAGAGGTCCAGTCAAGCAGCGGAGCTAATGAGGCTGCCATATCCGCAGCGCCATTGGTGACCATAAAGCCAAGACGGAAGCCAACACCGGTCGTGTTGATCACACCGACCACGATGCCAACAGCAGCAGAGGCAGCGCCCACGGCCAGTGCGTATTGCACGCCCACATGGCAGCTGTCGAACAGGTCTTTAAAGCTTTGGCGTTCATTGCGATGCAAACAGCCCAGCAAGGTCAGCGCGCCAAGCACCCCGGCCATCGTTGGCGAAAATCCTTCGCCGGAATATGGCGAGGCCTTCCAGAAAATGAAACCCAGCAACGCAAGAGGCACAGCCAGAGACAGCGGCTTATCGATGGCACAAAAGCCAACAACAACACAAAGCGAAATGCCAATAAACGCAGCCATGTTAGGCGAGTAGCCAGAAAACAGCACTACGAGCAGTCCGATGAGTGGCAGCACGGTAAACCAGCCCTCACGCCAAACCTGCACAAACTGCGGGATCTGGTCCTTAGGGTAGGCTTCCAGCCCAAGGCGTTTTGCGGTGAAATGCACGATGGACATGACGCCGATATAGTGCATCAGAGCAGGCACAATCGCTGCAATCACGATGGTGGTGTAAGGCACTTCCAGATATTCAGCCATCAGGAAGCTCGCAGCCCCCATGATTGGCGGTGTTATCTGACCGCCCGCACTGGCCGCAGCTTCAACACCGCCCGCAAAGTGACCTGGATATCCAAGCTTCTTCATATTGGGAATGGTCAGCGAACCGGTGGAAACCGTGTTGGCGATGGAAGAGCCGGAGATAGTGCCGAAGAAAGCGGAGGAGACAACGGAAACCTTCGCAGGTCCGCCCGTATAACGTCCGGCTAGGATCATCGCATTATCAACGAAGAACTGCCCAAGTCCCATGCGCTGCGCCACAACACCAAACAGCACGAAGTGAAACACAACAGTTGAAACGACCCAGAGCGTAACGCCAAAAATGCCTTCAAACGGGAAGTACATGTTGTTGACGAACTGCCGCCAGTCCACGCCCGGATGCTTCAGGATTTGGATCGGAATATATGGCCCCAAAAGCGCATAGCCGATGAAGACCAGAATGATCAGCGGCAGCACGATACCAATGGTCCGGCGCGCGATCTCCAGCACTGTTAAAATGATGATAGTGCCGAAGAAGATATCCGGTCCGGCTGGGTTGCCTTGTCGCAAAGCCTGCTCAGAAACCTGAATGCCAAAAAGGTCAAATCCACGCCAGCTGAACCACAGATACAGCGACCCCATCATCGCCAGGATCATGATCACCCAGTCAAGCAGCGGCACATTACCAAAGCTCAGGAACTTACCGGGCGTATTGGCCAAGGCACGATCAGATTTGAGGAAGGGGAACGCCAGAAAAATGAAGAAATACAACCCGGCCAGATGGATGCCCATGTGAACATAATCAACCGGCGTGCCAAATCCGGCGGTCCAGAAGTGATAGAGCGCATAGGCAATGGTCGCCCAATAAACCACTTTTGTCAGGATTGGCCCGTTGTCACGGGTATGGAGAGCGGAGTCATACTTTTTCTCCAGCTCTTCCAGAGCCTTGTTATCAAGGTGCGATTGTAGGGGCATGGAACCCTCCCGGGTCTGGGGTGCGTCATGCGGTGGTAGGAGCGTGTTGGACGATCTCTTCTCAACACCAACAGCTGCGCAAGCAAAAGCATGCGGCAAGGCTGAACCACCGGTGGCGACAAAAGACAGCGGAAGAAAACTCCCGCTGCCGTTTTAAGTCAGACTGTGATTAATCGAGCAGGCCAACTTCTTTGTAGTAACGCTCAGCACCCGGGTGCAGCGGCACGCCAATTCCATCAATGCCATCAAGCGCACTCTTCATGGTGATGACCTTGCCTTTCGGATGTCCGTTATCCAGTAGTTTACGGGCGGTCTTGGACCAAAGCGCCTTGGTGATCTCGTAGACCAGTTCCTCATCAATATTAGCATTGGTCACAAACATGCCGCTCACTGCCACCGTGTTGGTGTCATGCGTTACGCCCGGATAAGTGCCAGCAGGGATGTTGGAAGGTATGTAGTAGGGAACAGTCTTGTTCGCCTGAGCAACTTCAGTCTCAGTGAAGGAATAAAGATCCATGCCCTTGGTGTTATCCAGCTGGATCATGGCAGCAACCGGGGTTCCCGCAGCATAAAAGTAAGCATCCAACTGACCATCAGCTGTCCGCTCCGCGCTTTGAGAGTTGTTGAGTTCAGCTTCATCAATATTGTCACGATTGACGCCGTGGTCACCAAGAATGAGCTCAACAGCAATCTGCGTTCCAGAACCTGCCTGCGCAATTCCAACTCGTTTGCCCTTCAGGTCCGCAAGGCTGTACAGCTCACCACCCTTTGGCAGTACAAGATGCAAGTCCTCAGGGTAAAGGTTTGCAATCACACGAAGGTCTGGTTTGGCATTGCCCTCATACTTGCCAGAGCCGTGATAGGCAAAATGAAGTGTCGCAGCACCGGTCAGGCCCGCTTCCATCTGGCCCGCCTGAATGGCGTTCACATTGTGCGCAGACGCGTTGGTTGACTGCGCGATCGCCACCAGATTTGGAACACCGCAGTTGCCGCCCTGATCACACGGACGAGAGCCTGGTGGGTTGGAAATTGCGTTGGCAATGATCCCGCCAATCGGGAAGTAGGTTCCGCCAGCACCACCTGTACCAATGCGGAAAAACTTGATGTCCTGCGCAACCGCTGCACCACTGATCATCGTGCAAGCAAGCGCAATCCCGGCGCATTTACTGAATAATCCCATGAGTATCCCCCCTCTATAAATTCAGATAAGCCCAATTCAAGGTGATAGGTATTTATAATTATTGGCCTCATGGTGGTTAGCCTTATTCATAAAAGCAAATTCGAAATATTATGGTTATGATAGATTTTGTTTATATATTGAGGTGCCCATGAACCTGCAGCAACTGGCGGTTTTCCGCGAAATTATGAAAACCGGATCGGTCAGCCGCGCTGCACGAAACCTGCATCGCACCCAGCCCGCCGTCAGCGCATCGCTCAAAGCACTGGAAGATGATTTGGGAATGCCGCTCTTTCTGCGTGAAGGCCGCCGACTGATTCCTGTCCCAGAATCCCATTATTTGCTCTCGGAGGCCTCAGGCATTCTGGATCGTTTGAAGACGGTTGAGCAGAACCTCAGCAACATGCGCGATCAGGTGCAAGGCTCGTTGAGTATCGTTGCCATGCCCGGTCCATCCTCCTATCTGCTGCCCGAGTTCATCAGCAACTTCATCGAGGACAAACCGCAGGTGAAGGTCACTCTGGCAACCCGCAGCTCACCGCAAATCCTCAACCTGATCGCCGCACAAAGCTTTGACATCGGCTTTTGTGATGCAGCTGTAGGTACGGAGCAGGATGTCTTGTCTCACAACACCACAATCCCATGCACCTGCCTGTGCGCTGTCCCGAAAACATCAGCACTGGCAAACAAGAAGGTGATCCACGCGAAGGATCTGGACGGTGTGCCCATGGGTGTGCTCCAGCCCAGTCACTCCACCTTTGAGGCTACCAAAGCCGCGTTCCAATCCAGTGATGCGCATTTTGATATCCGCATCGATACTCAATACTTCCTGCCGCTGTTCCATTTTGTCGAAGCCGGGCAGATCTGCGCAGTTGTCGATGCTTTGAGTGCGGTCAGCTATCAGCGCAGCCGCGGGGATGCCTCCAAAATCGTGTTCCTGCCCTTCGAACCGACAGTGCCCTTCGGCTACTCCATCCTCGTGCCGCACCAGCGTCCACTGTCCCGATTGGCAAGCTCATTCGTCTCCTCCTGGCAAAACTGGGTGGAACAAACCATCAATCAGTCAATCAGATAGCAAAGAGCAGCTACAGTTAGCGCTCCAACAAGGACCACGCAGGCAAACCGATCTACTTTGCCATCAAACACTCATATCGGCTGGAAGGGCGTAATGAACGAGGTTTGCCAGAAAGAAAACGAGACTGCAGAACGGGTCTATCACCAGCCTGTCTCTCCCTGGGCACTGGAAAATCTGCCCGGTGATCCCATGATGTGGATCCTGATCGTCAGCGAAATCCTCGTGTTTGGCGGAGCGCTGTGGGCCTTCGCCGGCAATGAGCTGCTCAATCCTGAGATCTACCGTGAGGCACGCACGCACCTCAATGTGCCTCTTGCCACGTTAAACACAATCATCCTGCTCACCTCAGGCTTGTTTGCTGCCATCGCGGTGCGCTTTGCCAAAATCAAAGAGATTGTGAAGACAAGATTGGCATTGCTGGGGGCAGGAAGTCTCGGCGTCGTGTTCATCGCGCTCAAGATTTTCGAGTACAAGGAAAAGCTTGCCCTTGGCCTCAATGTTGAGACCAACACATTCTATACGCTTTACTATCTGGTCACTGGGTTCCATTTGGCCCACGTGATCTTTGGCCTGATCATACTCGGCATCATTGCCCTGTGGCCCACCGAGGACAACATGGAATCGGGCACAGCCTTCTGGCATATGGTTGATCTGATCTGGGTGATCATTTTCCCCATTTTCTATCTCATGGGGCAGGGGCTATAATCATGGACACCAACAAAACGACCTCTAAGAGCATCCAGATGAACGATCTGCTCAAAGCCTGGGTGGTTCTGGTCGCGCTTACACTGCTCGGCTACGGCCTCAGCCTGTTCAGCAGCGAATTGCTTATCTATGTGGGCCCGCTGATCATCGCTGCGCTAATCCTGTTTAAGGCGCGGATCATCCTGACCCGATACCTTGGCCTGACCAGATGCCCTGCATGGCTCTCCATGCTCACCTCTATGATTTTCACTTTAACAATGATTTGTGCAGCCCTGCTCACCTACGGCTCAGCAGCGCTTACGCAATAAAGACCTGAACAAGACACCAAAAAGCAGAACCCCCTCACAAGGCCTGAAGCGCTGTGAGGGGTTTCCATTAAAGCATATCCCTGATGTGTGGGCCCCTACTATGGGAAAGGGATATACGTTTTTGAGGGATCAGCTCGGCAGGAACTCTCGGCCCCAACCGGTGCCAGCAATCCGCCGTTCAATCATGTCGTCCACCTGCTCATCGCTGTATCCAACACCGGCAAGCACTTCGCGTGTGGAATTGCCGTAAGCCTCAGTGCTAGGCAAGGCGCGGATAGCGGCTTCCTCTGGACGGATGGAATAATGGTCGATCAGCGTCACGCGGTGCCCACTTGGATGATCCTCATAAGTGGAGAACGCGTAACTGCCACGATCAATACCAACCGCACCATCAGCTGTACGGGTGTACGTGTCGCGCAGATGCTCGATGCCCAGAGGCTGAGCCGCTGCAATATCCGCTGCTCTCAACTTCTCACACCAGCTTTCTGCAGTGTCCTGTTCAAAGGCAACACGCAGGAACTCAGCAGTGTCATTGGCTTCTTCCACACCGCTCAAACCTTCAACCTGTGCAAGGTCAATAAGCTCGTGGTCTTCTGCATCCATAAAGATCCACCCATCAGAGGCTTTATAGAAGTGTGAGAGCGCGTGGTTGCCAAGGGCATCACGTCCGGATGCTTCATCAAACGGGGCACGGCCTTCATAATCAAACGCAAACTTGATCTGCGCCAGATTGGTCACCGCTGACAGCGAGGTCCGCGCACGGGAGGTCTCTCCGGTTTTGTGCTTGTGATAAAGCGACAACGCCATACCAAGACCAGCAGCAAAGCCACAGTTTACGTCAAGCGTACCAAGGTGCGCATGCTCTTCCGGTGTATCAACGCCGCCAAATCGGCTCATGATGCCGCTGTTGGCCTGAATGATGTCATCATAACCAATGTAGTTGGTCTTCGGTCCCGGCTTTGGTCCGCCAAGACAGTCCAGACGGCAGAACAGAACGCCTGGATTGATTGCCTGCAAACTGTCATGGTCAAGGCCTAGCGGCTTCATCTGACGGTCAGGGGCATTGATCACCACAAGGTCAACGGACTTCACCAGACGCTCAAAAGCCTCACGACCTTCGCCCGTAGTAATGTCCACCAGCGCACTTTTCTTGCCGATGTTGGTCTGGAACGTAAACAGCGTACCAATCAGCGGATCGTAAAGCGGCTTCACTGGATCCAGCTTGATCACCTCAGCGCCAAACCGACCAAGGAAGGCAGTGGAATGCGGACCCGCAATCACGTTGGTCAGATCCAGAATACGCAGATCATTGAGCCAGCCGTCTTTGTCTGCCGTTGGAGCTGTTGGGGCAGGCAAAGAGCCCGTGTCGCCAACGGCTTTAAGAGTTGCCAAAGCCTCTTCAAAGGTTACGTTCTCGCGGGGTTTCGGAGTGAGCAGGTAGTCTACAATCTCCTCAAACCACACGACAGGACCGGGCTGTTTCATCAGGCCGTATTCTGGGTCGTTCACTTCGACAATCAGACCGGACGTGTTGCAGTGCTCGCTGTTCACCCATTCCTGTGTGGTGCGATGTGGTGCGCCCGGAATCTGGCCTTCACCAAAGATAACGCCCCACTCATCAGAGGTTTTAGTGAGGAACACCTTCTTCATTTTCACGGAAATGATATCAGCCCACTTTTTCGGAAGCGGATAAACACCAATGGACGTTTCCCCGTCCCACTCAGCAATTGGCAGGTGCAGGTTGTTTACCTCCGGCAGACCTTCAGCAAGCAACTCCTCGTAAATACCGAGAGCCTGCAAGCAGCGGCGGGCGTGATTGCGGTGAGACGGGCAGACCGCATAGAAATAACGGCCATCTGCACACTCATAGGTCCGGTAGAACGGATCGAGGTATTCCTGCAGATCTTCATAGGAAAGATCCATCTCGATATCATTTTCACGGCGATGGGTAATCTCGTGCTCGCGCATCGTCATGTAGCGCTCTGGCATGCCTTCAATCACGACAGAATTGTAGGAGAGGCCTTCCATAAGAGCAGCTGCAATCGGCACTTCAATCGTATCACCACGGCCTGTCTTCTCACGGGCAAGCAGCGCCATCACAACAGAGCTGGCCGCCATTGTTGTGGCATAAGAAGAGCCCAGTGGAAGCGGTGAGAAGCTTGGGTTCAGACCCATAAGAACACGGTTAAAGCCCATGTCGGTAAACGCGCCTGATGTGGCGGCCACGATAGCTTCCGTTGCTTTCCATTCACGGCGCAGCTCATCATTGCTGGCAAATCCTGGGACTGAAAGTGTAACCAGCTCAGGGCGTTCAGCACGTAGCGCAGCAAAATCGACACCAAGGTCTTTCATCTTGCCAGGGCGGAAGCTTTCAAGCACCACGTCGGCTGCTGCAATCAGGTCAAACGCCTTTTGCAAGCCAGCTTCTGACTTCAGATCAAGCCGGATGCATTTCTTGTTCCGATTTAAAATCGCATTTGCCGGGTGATCCCACTGAGGCCCTTGAGGCGGATCGACGTGAATAACAGTTGCGCCCATATCCGCAAGGATCATAGCAACAGCTGGACCTGCAATCTGCTGACCGAAGTCAACAACTCTGACACCTTCAAGGGGAAGTCTTTTTTCCATGCAACATCATCCTCAGAAACCGCCCATCGGCAGTTCTCAGTTTATTCCAGACATAATTATGTCTTTGATTTCAGGTTGTTATGGGTGAAATGCTTCGCAGCAACGGTTCACTTCATTGG
This sequence comes from Pseudovibrio sp. W74, assembly GCF_001623085.1. Lineage (NCBI taxonomy): Bacteria > Pseudomonadati > Pseudomonadota > Alphaproteobacteria > Hyphomicrobiales > Stappiaceae > Pseudovibrio > Pseudovibrio sp. W74. The sequence continues at coordinate 206,124 of NZ_LMCJ01000008.1, read as the reverse complement.
AAAAACAATAGGCAGGCACCTACGTAGAAACCAGCAATTTAAATTTCGGTGCAGGCATAAAAATTTTTGTAGCTCGTCTAATTCTGAACTGTTTGATTTTGCCTTTGCCAGACTGGTGGAAGCTGAAATTTCTTCCACCAAACCTGTTTTATGCCGTCTGTGCAGCGGGGGCAGTGTCCTGCCCAAAAGGGAGATTACCCCTCATGTATTACGTTCAACAGCCAGTTTCTGAAGGTGACAGCATGCGGGTGCTCAAGGCTTGTGTTGGAGTAAACCAGATAAAACGCTTCTTCCGTCGGAACGCGATTTTCCAGTGGAGCAACCAGCTGGCCGGACTTCAGTGCATTTTCCACAAGACTTGTTCTGCCCAAAGCAACGCCTTCTCCTAAAGCTGCCATTTCCAAAGCCGTGACAAGCGTATCAAACTGATAACTCTGCCTCAGTTCCACGTCACTGTGCTTGGTCTGCTTCAGCCAGTATCCCCAGCCTTCCTGATAGCCAATCACATGCAAAACACTATGATTTGCAAGGTCTTTAGGCGATTCAAGCGGTCCGTTTTCTTCCAGATAGCAAGGACTGCAAACCGGAAATAGCTCGTCTCGTGTCAGTCGGTCACATTGAACTGACGGCCATTTTCCCCGCCCGTAGCGCACTTCCAGATCGCAGTCACCGGAGGTTTCTTTGTTGTCCAACCAGATGTTGGAGGTGACACGCAGGTTGATCTTTGGGTGCAGCTTGCGAAACTCTTTCATACACGGGGCAAGCCAGCGCATGAAGAACACCATGTTGATCTTCACAGTCAGCAGATTGTTCTGCCCCTGACCGAAGATTTCCTCCGTTGCCGCCTTCAGGCGCTCCACGGATTCGTGGACTGCCGGCAAATACGCCGCCCCCGCATCTGTCAGCTCCAGGCCACGCGGCAATCGTTTAAACAGCACAGATCCCAACTGACACTCCAGGCCCTTAATCTGGTGACTGATCGCTGCCTGCGTAAGGTTGAGCTCTGTTGATGCATGCGTAAAGCTGAGATGACGCGCCGACGCTTCAAATGCCCTGAGCCAATTGAGCGGGGGTAAATTCTTCTTCATTAACTTCTCCCATTCGTATGGGTAGAATTTCATACTCTACGTAAAACTATTCATAAATATTTTTATACCATTGGGTCTTTTTTTGTTGATTGATAACAATTTAACCCTCCGGCAAAAATTCAACCTTCAATCAGGACAGCAAAAATAAAGCTTGAGGGGGACAAATGTATAATAACAGCAATACTGAAAGAAGGACGGGGGAGGGCCTGTTTACAGGTGTAAATCCTGTTATGGCTGTCGGGTCTACAGTACTCGTCATTGCGTTTGTTTTATTTACTGTAATGGTTCCTGAAACTGCTGGCTCACTTTACAATTCAGCCAAAGGTTTCATCGCAAATAATCTATCTTGGTACTATATTGGTCTGGTCAGTTTTTTCCTGTTTCTGGCTTTCGCGATGACCATGAGCCGTTACGGCAATATTCGCTTGGGCAAAGATGACGAAAAGCCGGAATACAGCTTCTTTTCCTGGTTCTCGATGCTCTTTGGGGCCGGCATCGGTATCGGGATTCTGTTCTGGAGTATCGCAGAGCCGATCTACCACTTCCAAAGTAATCCGTTTATCGCAGAAGGGCAGGAAAGCTCCGTAGAAGCCGCCCAAATTGCAATGCGGATCAGTATTTTCCATTGGGGTTTGCATGGTTGGGCACTGTTTGCACTCTCCGGTCTGGGACTAGCCTATTTCCACTATCGCAAGGGCCTGCCGCTGTCCGTTCGTTCAGGGCTCTATCCGATTTTTGGTGATAAGATTTATGGTCCAATCGGCCACGCTGCCGATCTGCTTGCAGTTTTCGGTACAGTCTTCGGTATTGCGACATCTCTTGGGTTGGGAGCCCAGCAGATGAATACCGGCCTGAACTACCTGTTCGGCTTTGAAGTCAGCATCACCAACAAGATCATCATCATTGCGGTCATTTCCGTACTGGCAACCATGTCCGTCCTGAGCGGCGTGAACAAGGGCATCAAAATCCTGAGTGAATTCAACATGCACCTCACCATGGTGATGCTTGTGTTCTTCCTCATTTTTGGCCCGACCGTTTACATTCTCGGGTCTTTCGCAACCAATCTGGGCGACTACCTGACCAACGCAATTCCGCTTGGCTTCTGGGTCGAAACTGATCCGAGCAACAGCTGGCAGGGTGGTTGGACCATCTTCTACTGGGGCTGGTGGATCGCATGGGCGCCATTTGTTGGCATCTTCATCGCACGCATCTCCAGAGGTCGTACAGTTAAAGAATTCCTGCTCGGCGTATTGCTGGCACCAACACTGCTCTCCACATTCTGGATCACCACCTTCGGCAACACCGCAATGTTCCTTGAACTGTTCGGCGCTGGCGGCGTGACGGAAGCGGTGAATGCGGACATCACCTCGGCTCTTTACACAACCATCGAACTGATGGATCTGGGCTCCACGCTCACCATCCTCGGCGCGGCGATGTGTACAGTTTTGCTGGTGACGTACTTTGTAACCTCTGCGGATTCCGCGACGCTCGTTATCTGCACCATCTTGTCCATGGGCGACGAGAACCCGGCCAACCGCTACCGCATCTTCTGGGGCCTTTCCATTGGCGCCGTGTCTGCGGTGCTGTTGTTCGCCGGTGGCTTGCGAGCCTTGCAAACAGCCTCGATCGTGGCGGCTCTGCCGTATTCCTTCGTGCTGATCCTGACCACGTGGGGATTGCTTAAATCACTCCACCTCGAGGTCTCAGAAATCATCTCCACCATAGATGACGAAGAGCATCCTTATTCAGCTGGCAATGCAGCCCCTGCTGCAGCTCCAGCCGAGTAAGGCGCTCTCACCCCGAACCATCTGGGATGTTCCCGGCATCCCAGATGGTGACAATAACCAAAGGTTCATTCTCATGACATCTCAGATCATTCTGCCGCGCATCATGCAAGTTGGTGCGGGAGCCGCCCTTCAATTGCCTGCAGTTCTGGCAAAAATCGGCTGCAAAAAGCCTCTCATCGTCACAGATCCCATGATGGTTCAGCTGGGATATTCCGAATCTATGCAGGAAAGCCTGAAGGCCGAGGGCATTGAAAGCGAAGTTTTTGCAGATACCTTGCCTGAACCAACCGTCGCCTCCATCCTTCCGGGTGTGGAAAAGGCGCGGGAAGACAGCTATGACTGCATCGTAGCGCTTGGCGGCGGCAGCCCGATCGACAGCGCAAAAGCCATTGCGATTCTGGCAAAGTTTGGTGGGGAAATGCGCGACTACCGCTTCCCACGAGACGTCACAGAGCAGGGCCTGCCGGTTATTGCGGTTCCAACAACTGCTGGCACCGGCACAGAAGTCACTCGTTTCACCATCATCACGGATGAAGAGCGCGGCGAAAAGATGCTGTGTGTCGGCATCGGCTTCATGCCTGTTGCCGCCCTGGTGGACTACAAACTCACCATGAGCCTGCCAGCACGCATCACCGCGGACACCGGCATTGATGCCATGACCCATGCGCTCGAAGCCTATGTCAGCAAAAAGGCAAATCCATACAGCGACAGTCAGGCACTGGCTGCCCTGAAGCTGATCGGCCCGAACCTGCGTGAAGTCTACCACACAGGCAACAACGAAAAAGCACGTGAAGAGATGATGCTCGGCTCAACCCTTGCAGGCGTTGCGTTCTCTAGCGCATCCGTGGCTCTGGTGCACGGCATGAGTCGCCCAATTGGCGCGTTCTTCCACGTGCCGCATGGCCTTTCCAACGCAATGCTTCTTCCAGATGTGACAGCCTTCTCAATTCCAGCTGCACCACAGCGTTATGCTGAAGCTGCACGTGCATTGGGTTTTGCATCCCAGCAGGATGATGATGCCATGGCCAACCGCAAGCTCCTGATTGAGCTGCGTGCGCTCAACGATGAACTCTCCGTGCCAACACCAGAAGAATTCGGTATTGATCGCAAGGAGTTCATGGATCGCTGCGAAACCATGGCAGAGCAGGCGCTTGCCTCAGGTTCTCCGGGCAACAACCCGGTCACGCCAACCATTGCTGAGATGATGGAAATCTATCAGGGCTTGTGGGATGCCCGCGGCTCCGACAGCGAGTCTGTTGCAGCTGAATAAACTGAAATTCCTACGCTCCCGAGAGGCCAGCTCACGTCCAATGCCGTGAGCTGGCTTTTTTATTGCGGCTCTGGCGAATTAAGCGCCAATCTCCAACACAAACCGGGCGCTAAAGTCACCTTCCCACCACATCGGAAAGTTGGTGCCCCACTTGTTGTTGTAGATGTTGAACCGAAGCCCCTGATCATAAGCAGGTGCTTTGTGCTGGAACGGCATAAACGGCAAATCAGCAGGGGCCACGAGCGGAGAATCCAGCGGAACAATGCGGATTGCCTGATCTGCTTGTGCTCTCGCCCCAAAGATCGCCTGCAACTGACCTCCGCTCATATCCGGCAGGTCATGGGCCTCCACCCAATATCCGGTCTTGTCGAACTGCCAGCGTGCCGCACCATCTGGCGCAAACCGCAGAAACCCAGCCTCGGGCATCCGATTGGCAATCTTACCATAAAGCCGCAGCGTGATCTCCAGCTTGTCGTTTGACCCATTCAGTGCCAGCTGAATGTTGGAGGTCGCGCCGGGAATATCCGAGGCCATCACATAGGAAAGAACGACGTGATCGTCGGCAACCGCAAGCCCTTCAAACTTCGGGCAATGGCTTTTTGACGTCGCAGTCCCTGCCTTATCCAGTCCCGGCTTGATGTGATCCAGAATGGCCCATTCTTCTTCGTGGGTCAGATAGGCATCCATATGCGCTTTGACATCGCTGGCATCATAGGTTTCATGGGCAAACGAAAGCAGATTGTCATCCAGCCCAAACAGGTCTTTCCCATCTGGTGTTGTAAGCCGCTTGATAGCACCGGTGTCACTATCAATCTCCATGGACCAACCACCAAACCCGGCCTCATCGATAATCTCAAACGGACCAGCATGCGGAAGAGGGCAGCACAGTTCTTTCAGCGCTGCCCTGGCAATCTTCTGATCACCCTTATCAAGCGCAGCAACGGCATCCTTACAATAAGCCCGCTGTTCAGCCCAGGACGCTTCAGCATACTGAAAACGCGGATCGTTTTGGCGTGCAGCGTCAAAATCCCCGCGATCCCACGCCTGTTCATTGCGTAGATAGGTTTTGATATCTACCCCGCACGTATGCTCAGCCACCATGGAAAGCTTGCGACCAAAGGAAAGCCGCTCCGGCGTGATTTTGTCGTCAGCAAAACGATCATAAACCCGCTGCAATGCCCGGTACTGTGCTGACTTTACAGGATCAGTCGCGCTGCCATGGATCCAGCTGTCGCCGATTTCCTGCGTTACAACGGGGAAGCTTTCCCGGTGAGGCCACAGCACCTCGGCAAACTCATCCAGCGTCGCTGCCTTGATCTGATAATCCGGATACTGCCGCTCCATCGCACGGTATACATTCACCGTCTGTCCGATGTTCTGCGGCCCGATATTGTCTTCCGTATGCGCAAAGCTCAGGCCATCAGAAACACCCGGAATAAACTGGGTCGCACCATAGGAGTTTTGATAGAGCACCAGAACCTCCTCACCGGAAGGGGCCTGCCAGCGGAACACATCCGGCAGTTTTGGTGTCGGAGAGGCGGTGTTGACCCCCAGATGCAAAAACTTGATGCCAGCTTTCGCCATCAGCGGCACAATACCAAGCGTATGTCCGGGAACATCCGTCATCTTTGCGGCAATAGTTTTCACCCCAAACCGCTCATCCAGTTCTTTGGAGTAGGAAAGGCCGGCCTCAAACAGGGCTGGTGACATCAGCTCAGAATGTGTCGTGAACGGCAATCCGTGCCAGCGGATCAAACCCTTCTCAATCGCAGCTTCCAGTCGCTTTGCTTCAGTAGCTGACGCCTCGTTCAGATAGTCCCAGATCAGCCATGCGCCCGTGGTCCAGCGAAATTTCGGGTCCTGCGGGTTTTCAAAATAGAAATGCTCCGCCGTATCAAGCGCTTGCGGCAAAAAATAGGAGTGATAACGCTGCCGGACCTTCTCCGCATGATCAGTGAAACCGATATCCAGATGGGTTTTGAAAATCAGGTGAATAGTATTTGGGGACATATTTCTTTGCTTCTTATGAGCCAACAGTACCGCGCACAATCAGGCGGGTCTGCAGTGTCTCGGTCATGGCTGGGGCATTGGGGTCTTTAAGGCGCCGCAAGATAAGCCGTACGAGAGCCCGGACACGATCTTCCAGATCAATTTTTACAGTGGTGAGGTTGTAGCTCAGCCATCCGGACTGAGCGATGTCATCAAAGCCAACCACTTTCACATTCTCAGGAACCCGCAGGCCCAGCTGAAAGCGCAGCGCATCAATCACACCAAATGCACCGACATCATTTGCAGAGAAGATGCCATCAACGCCTTCGCCAACCTTGAACAGGTCCAGCGTGGAGGCGAGGGCGGTCTCATAGGTATAGTCGCCCTGCAACACCAGCGGCTCTGGCAAGCCACGCTCTTTCATGATGCATTTGAACGCGCGCTCACGCTCTGTATTTGCAAGGGATGTGGTCGTACCACCAAGATAGGCAAAGTTCTTGCAGCCATAAGCCTGCATCAAAGCAACAGCCTGATCAATCCCGGTCTTCTGATCCACAATCAAGCGATCAAAGACGGATGTGGAGCCCGGCTGGTTTGGCAAACTGCCATCCTCCGAATAACTCACGTAAATCGGCACGGCACGGCCCAGCGAGTGGGTCAGTGTGTCAGGTGAAACGTTCTCGGCAAAAGCGATGATGCTGTCCAGGTTGAAGCCCTTCATATAGGTCAGCAACCGCTCATCCATGCTCTGGTCAGTGCGGGTCTTGAAGAGCAGCGTGGCAAACCCTTCCCCTTGCAGAGCAGTGGTCAGCGCGTCGATTTCCTGCGATTCCCATGGGCTGCACACATCCGGTACGATCACCCCCACCAGATGGGATCGGCGTGTCACCAGCGCGCGGCCCGCCATGTCTGGCGTGTAACCCAACTCCTTCGCGATCTTGAGAATCAGATCACGCTTTTCCTTCTTCAAAGAGGCATGTGGATTGAAAGCGCGTGAAACAGCGACTCGCGATACGCCTGCAAGTTTGGCAACTGTATCTGCCGTCGCGCGTTCGGGGCGTTTCGCCTCTTGGATGTTTGGATGCTCTGACACTCAAAACCACTCAATTTGTGAAAACGTGTTCACTATTAATGCCGTATATAACCCTAGGATGTCAATCGAACATTCTTTATGCACGACGAAAATATGACAGTTTTGTGCCGTTTCTGTAAAATATTTGCTGGCGTAATATTTTAGAATCCTCTTGATTTTCTCTTGAGTGTTGACGAATAATGAAAACGTGTTCATTTTAAATTCACTGATCGATTTCTCAAGATTAGTGACAAGGCACACCAACACAGGATGCCCTGGGGGGATAATTTAGATGAGTAAATTGCGTAGTTATGCATTGGGTCTTGCAGCTGCCACAGCATTGGCCGGGCCAGCAATGGCAACGGACGTCACCATCACTTGCCGTTGTGTGGAAGGCGGCGTGAACAGTGCAGCTGCTGTCTGGCTGAAAACAAGCGTCATTCCTGGTTTTGAAACCATGATGAAAGCCACAGGCAAAGACGTAAATGTGATTTTTAAAGAGTTTGCCGGAAAAGACGAGCAGCTGACACAGCAGCTTGCATTGGACTTTTCAACCGGCGCAGGCGCGGACGTATCATCGTTCGACGGCTTCCTTATTCCAAACTTCGTAGACGCAGGTCTGCTGAAGCCATTGGAAGAGGTTGCTGGCGCAGAGGTGAACCAGTGGGAAGGCTGGTCTCACATTTCTGATGGCTCCAAAGAGCTGATGTCCTACGGCGGCAAGGCCTACGGTATCGCGCTTGGCACAGACAGCCGCATGATCTTTGTGCGCAAAGACATCTTCGCACAGGCAGGCATTGACGCTGACACATGGCAGCCAACATCCTGGAAAGACGTTCTGGATGCAGCGCGCACCATCAAAAAAGCAATGCCTAAATCCGCTCCGCTTCAGCTAAATGCGGGCGTTTCCATGGGCGAAGCAACCACCATGCAGGGCTACTGGATGGCCATTCTCGGCACCGGCGAAGGCATGCTGGACGAGAACGGCAAGTGGATCGTTTCCTCACAAGGCATTCTCGATACACTGAACCTTTATAAGACCATCTACGTTGATGAAAAGCTTGGCGACAAACGCGCACAGCTGTTGGGTGATGGCCGTAACCGGACTTTCGCAAACTTCCGTGATGGCAAAACAGCCATGCTGGTTGAAGGCGACTGGTTCTACCGCTCAGTCACCAAGCCGGGCGCTGAATTTGAAGTCAAAGACCGTAACGTCAACATGACCTGGAAGAAGATGCCAGCTCAGGAGCCAGGCAAAGGTTTCCGTGGTCAGGACTTCGTGACCATGTCCGGTGGTACGGGTTTTGTGATCAATCCAAACTCCAAAGCTCCAAAAGAGTCCTGGGCGCTGTTGTCCTACATGAACTCCAAAGAGCAGCTGGATGCATTCCAGGCGATCAATCCGCGCGTTCGTATTCGTGATGATGTCTGGATTCCAAACTCTGACTTCCTGACAGAGACCTCTCAGACGCTTCTGCCACTGACCACAGCCCGTCCAAACAACGCCTACTACAACAAAGTATCTGTTGCAGTACAGCGTATGACAGAGGCAGTTGTCTCCGGCGAACAGACACCAGAACAGGCCATGGCGCAGTACAAGTCTGACGTCACCGCCATTGTTGGTGAAGAAAACACCGTAAGCAAATAAGGCTTACCCCAACTCCGGGGCAGGGCGCGCTCCTGTTGCGCGCCCTTATCCTCTCCCTGATCTTTCGATCCAGTAATCTCCCTTCTTGGGAAGGTGTATTTTGAAGAACTTCTCTTTGTTGTCTGTGCGCGCGGGAACGCTGTTTTTCTCGCCCGCTGCGGCTCTTGTCGGCGCATTTGTGATCGTCCCCTTCTTCTGGGTGATCTTTGTCTCCTTCACCAACAGAACTCTGCTTGGTAAAACAGCTCTCAACCCCGAGTTTGTCGGGTTTGATAATTACGTCGCCTTGTTCAACATGGAAACGTTCTTCACACGAGGCCAGTTTGGGTTCTCGCTCATTCTTACAATTCAGTTTGTGCTGCTCTCCGCTCTTATCGGGCAGGCACTGCTGGGCATGATCCTCGCATGGTTGCTGCAATCAACACCCAAATACGTGAAGGTCTTCTCTGAATCTGCCGTCATCGTGGCATGGATTCTGCCAGAAGTCGTGATCGGTTTCGCCTGGTTTGCCTTCCTTGATTACGACAACGGCACTTTGAATATGCTGACAACAGCACTCGGGCTGGAGCCGGGAGACTGGTTGCTGGACAATCCGTTCTGGGTGATCGTGTTCTTCAACACCTGGCGCGGTGCAGCGTTCTCCATGATGCTGTTCAACTCCGCGTTTGCCTCTCTTCCGCCAAGCTACTTTCAGGCCGCTGATGTTGCTGGCGCGACGTCTTTCCAAAAATTCAAAGACATCGCCTTGCCGCTTATCAAAGGGCACGTGGTGACAGATCTGATCCTCATCACCATGTGGACGTTCAACGTGTTTACCCCGTTCCTGCTGACGCAAGGCGGCCCGTCTTACCGCACTGAGCTGCTGTCCATCTACACGTATCGCGTCGCCTTTAAAGACTTTGAATTTGGCAAAGGGGCCGCCGTTGGTGTGGTCATCATGTTGATCAACCTTGCCTTTGCGCTGTTCTATCTGCGCATCGCAAAACAGAAACATAAGGGAGCGGAATAATGACCCTCTCATTCCAGCAAATTCTGTCCCGTATCAGCTTCTCTGTTCTTGCAGCCCTGATCGGCATCTGCTTTGCCTTGCCTCTGATCTGGTTTCTGTTTGCGCCCTTCAACGCGCGGGCAGAACTCGGACTGGAAATTCCAAGCCCGTTTACGCTGAAGAACTTCTTCACCGTATTTGAAAACACCTTCGCAATGCGCGGATTGCTGAACTCGTTCATCCAAAGCATTGGCGGTGTGGTTCTTGTTGGGTTTGCTGCAACCTTGGCAGCCTATGCTCTGTCACGCTCGGACATTCCCGGCAAAAAAAGCATCACATATCTGCTGCTGCTGTTCTCCTCCGTGGTGTCTGGCAGTGCGGCGATGGTTCCAATCTTCCTGATCGTCTCCAAGCTTGGCCTCATCGACACCCATATCGCTGTAATCCTCGTCTTCGCTGGCGGTCTGCTGCCAACAGCCATGTTCATCCTGCGCGACTTTATCGACGGCATTCCCAAGTCCTATGAGGAAAGCGCCATGGTCGCCGGAGCGTCCTCCATGCAGGCCTTCCGGGATGTGGCACTGCCAGTCATCCGTCCGGGGATCGTGGTCGTGGTGGTCTGGGCCTTCGTCAACATCTGGGGCAGCTTCCTGATCCCGTTCATTCTGCTGCGCTCTGACGAGTTGATGCCTGCCTCTGTGGCCATCTACTCCTTCTATTCAGAAGCTGGAACGCCAATCGTCACGCTGCTTGCAGCCTATGCGCTGATCTACTCGTTCCCTGTCATCTCTCTCTATCTGTTCGTAAACTGGAAGTTTGGTTTCCGGTTCTTCGGCGGCATTAAAGCATAATCGGAAGAACAAAAATGGCTTCTATCTCCTTTCAAAACGTCACCAAGTCTTTCGGCGATTTTAATGCAGTCTCCAATGCCAGCTTTGAGATCAACGACGGCGAGTTCATCTGTCTGTTGGGCCCGTCTGGCTGCGGAAAAACCACCAGTTTGCGCATGATCGCCGGGCTGGAAACGCCAACCAGTGGCCGCATTTACATCGGCGATAAAGATGTAACCGGCCTGCATCCGCGTGATCGCAAAATCTCCATGGTGTTTCAGGATTATGCACTCTATCCGCACATGAACATCAGCCAGAACATCTCTTATCCGTTAAAAGTACGCGGTGAGAATGAAGCCACCCGCGGCGAGCGGGCGCAGGAAGTCGCTGATGTTCTGAAGATCGGCCATTTGCTGGACCGTTTGCCAGCGCAGATCTCTGGCGGCCAGCAACAGCGCACGTCACTTGCCCGTGCACTGGTAAACCCCAGTCAGGTCTACTTGTTTGATGAGCCGCTCTCCAATCTGGATGCCAAGCTGCGTCTGGAAGCGCGCGGCTTTCTGCACCACTTGCAACACAGCATGGGCATGACCTCGGTTTACGTCACCCACGATCAGGCCGAAGCCATGGCGCTCGCCACCCGTGTTGCGGTCATGGATCAGGGTCGGATCGTTCAGTTCGCAACCCCAATGGAAATCTACCGCAAACCAGCCACCACCTTCGTAGCAAACTTTGTCGGCAACCCGCCCATGAACCTGTTGCCAGTGGAAGCGATGGTGGAAGACAACAGCCTGAAGGTGAAAGCTGATGGTCTGGAAGTTGTGGCCTTGCCGATGCATAAGTCCTTTGCAGAAGCCGTTGCCATCAACCCCAACATCACGCTGGGGGTCCGCCCGGAACATCTGCGTGCAACAGCTGAAGAAGAAAACGTGGTGCGCGGAAAACTGTTTGCCAATGAAAACATGGGCGCCGAGAAGCTCGTCACCATCGAGCGTCCGGATGCTGCCCGCTTCACAGCCCGCATCTTCACAGATGACGACATCATCCTGTCAGAAGATGTAGCTCTCGGCTTTTCCAGTCAGCATATCTCCTTGTTTGATGCAGACGGAAACAGATTGGCATTGGACAATGAGTGACACTCTGGACCACCTCAATTTGCAGCACCACACCACGAAGGCGGATCAGCTCAAAGATCCGTACTTCTATCTGGAATTTGAGGTGCCGGAAGGAACGACACGCTTTGACGTGTTGCTGAACTACCCCAAGGCCAAGGATTGTATCATCGATCTTGGATGCCTTGATCCCGAGATCACGCCGTTTCCGGCAATCTCGGGGTTTCGTGGCTGGAGCGGGGGCGCCCGCGACAGCTTCTTCATCGCGCTGGATGATGCCACTCCGGGCTATGTCCACGGACAGATCAAACCGGGCACATGGCAGATAATTCTGGGCCTTTATAAAGTGCCGGAAAATGGGGCGGATGTTGACCTCACCATCTCCTTCGATCAGGCCCCAAGAAAGCTTACGCCGCAGCCCGTGACACCCAATCCGGTGCGTCACGGAGCAGGGTGGTACAAGGGAGATCTGCACTGCCACACCTTCCACTCCGATGCGCGCGGTGCACCGGAGTTACTCCACGCCGCTGCAAAACAGGCAGGGCTGGATTTTCTGGCAATCGCGGACCACAACACCACCACCCAGCGCAGATATTTCCACCCGCATTCTTCACAGGATCTGGTCTTCGTAAGGGGCATGGAAGTCACAACCGCAGTCGGTCACGCCAATGTCTTCGGCATTGATGACTGGCTCGACTTCCGCATGACTAGGCCAGACCACGCCCACATCGTTGCCAAAGCGGCTCATGAGCGCGGCGGCCTGTTCTCCATCAATCACGACAAACCGCCGATTGACTGGACCTACGAGCTGCCAGAGACCGACTGTATGGAGGTCTGGCAATCCGCATGGCTCATGTACAACTGGGTGTCACTGGCACGCTACCAGAAACGCCTCAGTGAGGGGCATCAGATTTCGCTGATCGGTGGCAGCGACTACCATCAACCCGACCAACTGTTACCGGAAGGCCCGCTTGTGCTGGCTCGCCCGACGACAGTGCTCTGGCTGGATGAACTCAGCGAGCAAGCTGTTCTGAACGCCATGAAAGCAGGGCTCGGGTATGTGACCGAAGGGCCAGACGGCCCGCACCTGTCGCTCACCTCCGGTTTGGCGCGCATGGGGGATGAAGTGTCGGCAGGAAACACAGGTTTCTCCGTCCACGTCAAAGGCGCCAAAGGGGATGTGTTGCGCTGGGTGGATGCATCCGGCTTACGGAAAGAAGATGTTCTCATCAATGATGAACAGCAGATCTCCTTCAACCAGCCAGCTACAGGATTCCTGCGAACTGAGATCGTTGCGCGTGAAAACCACACCGGGCTGCTTGAAGAATTTTTAGGGGCGTTCAAAGGCAAAAAGCTTCCTTTGGGGCTCACTGAAGCAGACATACTGAAACAGCCCATTATCCGGGCTCTTTCCAATCCAATATACATAGTAACGGAATAGGACAGCACGGCATGTTGATCGGGAATGCACCGTGTTCATGGGGCGTCTGTTATCCAACAGGCAACGCATACACGCCAGAGGAGTATCTGGCAGAGGTCGCAAGCGCAGGCTACAAGGGGACTGAGCTTGGCCCTCTCGGCTACCTGCCAAGGGACACAGAGGCGCTCAAAGCCATGCTGATAAGGCACGATCTCACCCTGATCGGCGCAACCCACGTGCACACGTTCTCCCAGCCGGAAACCAGCGCCCGGTTTCATGAAGACATGCAAGCACAAGGTCAACTCCTGTCATCCCTTGGCGCTAAGCATCTGGTGGTGATGGATGAAAGCAACGTCTACCCATCAAACCAGCTCGGTGTGATGACACAGGCTGCACGCGCGCAAATGTATGAGGACCTCACAAAGGCCCATGCAATGCTTGCTGAAGTCTACGGTGTTGCGCTGAGTTTTCACCCCCACATCGGCACATGCGTTGAGCTGGAAGACCAGATCGACGATCTGCTGCAAAACACGCCGCTCAATCTGTGTCTTGATACAGGCCACCATGCGTTCTGGGGTCAGGACCCACTGGCGTATATGCAGCGCAAATGGGACCGCATCGACTACATGCATCTGAAAAACGTTGATCCAGCTGTACGCACGCGCGTTCTGTCTGGCGAACTCAGCGTTCCTGCGTCTCTGGCTGCAGGGGTCATGTGCCCACTTGCAGACGGAGCCGTTGATATTGCGGCGGTTATGGACGTCCTGCAGGCAAGGGACTTCCGGGGACCGGTTGTTGTTGAGCAGGATATTGCTGAAAACGCAAGTGAAACACCGCTGGAACTCGCCCGCCGCAACTTCTCCTTTATTGCAAAACTCGCTTAAGTCTGAGGAAGAACAATGTCACTGTCCGTCGGAATTATCGGCTTGGGCGAAGTCGCTCAGTTGATGCACCTGCCACTTCTTGCAGATGATGCCCGCTTTACCATCTCGGCCATCAGCGATGTCTCTAACGAACTTATGGAGTACATCGGCGACCGCTACGGTGTTGCAAAGCGGTATGCTGCAGCCTCAGACCTGATTGCGGACCGCTCGCTGGATGCAATCTTCATTCTGACACCGGATCACTTGCACGCAGATCTCCTGTCAGAGGCGATGAAAGCTGGCAGGCATGTCTTCATCGAAAAGCCGGTCTGCCTCAACAAACACCAGATCCCGCCATTGCTGGAAGAGCAAAAAAGCAGCAACAGCGTGGTGTTTGTCGGCTACATGCGCAGATATTCCCGCAGCTTCCTCGCTCTGAAGGACCGCATGCCGGATCTGGCAAACATCCGCCATGTCCGCATCCGTGATATCATCCGCGAAGCGCCATACTTCACCCGCCAGACCCGCCCCGTTGTCCGCGGTAGCGATGTCCCGCAGGAGATCATCACAAAAGGCCAGCAGCGCACCACAGCCATGCTTCGTGAGATCATGGGGGAGAACGCCAGCGAAGATCAGTTGCGCGCCTATCAGGTCCTGACCGGGCTGTCCTCACACAGCTTCTCCGCCATGCGTGATCTGCTCGGCATGCCAAAGGCGGTGAGCTACGCCAAGCAGCATGGTGGGGAAACGGTGATGGTCCTGTTTGATTATGGTCACTTCACCGCGCTGTACGAAGCTGTCATCTCTGACATTGCTGAATTCGATGCAGGCATCGAAGTTTTGACCCAGACGGAGCGGTACCATGTGACCTATGATACGCCGTACATTCGTAATCTACCGACACAACTTAGTATCACTCGTTCAACCGATGAACAGACCACCAAAGAGGTGATTGGTCCGTCCTATGAAGACCCGTTCCGGATTGAGTTGGACGCCTTCTATAAAGCTATAGTGGATGGAGAGTTTTACGAAACAACGCTAACCGACGCAGCAAACGACTTAGCCTTGTTTGCCGATGTTGGAGCAAAGTTTACAGATGTAAGCTGAAGGTTATTCTAGTTAAATCAGTGTATTAACAGGCATTCCTGAATCTCTTTCTCAAGAATGCCTGTGAGCTTTCAAACCGTTACAATCACATTTCAACGCAAACCAACGCAAGGCCAATTTCCGTTGTGTGCATTGCGTAATAACCATCGCATTTTGTGTATTTAAATCTTGCCTCAAATACAAATCCAGGCTGGATCTAAACTTACCTTAACTTAACCAAGTATCGGCAACGCAATATTCAGCGAAAGACTTGATTTTTCCCATATCCGAAGAGCGACAACGCATAATTATGCGCAGCGCGATTAAAGTGTGAAACAGCAGTTTCCCGAACTTCGGAGTTTCCAAATGCCTGAGAATAGCCTTCCTCCAGAGCACGAAAACTGGGCGCATGCAGTCTTAAAGACGATGAAGGTCAGGTTTGATCTGCCTGATGATGATGATCAGGTGCCGAACAGCGAAAATGGGCAAGGTAGCGAAACAGTCTCTGTTTCTCAGGCAGAACAACCCCCGCAAGACAAAGCCGAAGAACAGCAGGCTGTTCTGGATCTGGCAGAACGCAAGCGTATTCATCAAAAGGAATTATCTAAAGTAAGCAGGAACTTAAGGTCTCTTGCTAAAGCAGTACATATAGCTGGCAAGCGAACTGATGTTTTTATTGAAGACGTCACTCAAAGGGTGTTTGAAGATGCCAAGCAGTTGGCTGAAGCCAATGTAAAGCAAGCCAACGACATCATGAACAAGCCAGATAAAAAAGGCTTTGTTGACCTTGGTAAACTGCAGGCCTTCATGGACCGTGGAGAAGAATATCTCCGCGTGATGCAGTCCAACTTCAAGGAAGGCCAGGACATCACTCTCGATAGCATGAGGGGGATAGCAGCTGAAGCCAAGAAGAAACTGGATGATGTCCATAAGCAACGCGCCAGTATTGACACCTGGAACATTGATCTGTCTCGCTTTGACGGGGCTTACGAACAGGCTGCAGAAAACATTAGGGATCTGAACACGGCATTGAACAGCAACAGCATCTCTGTTGCCAAGCAAAGTCTACAAGCCGCATCTATCAATCTTGCGGTGTTGAAAGACCTGCTGAAGAAAACGCAAAAACACGCTGCAAACGCGAAAAAAGATATCGAGAACCGGGTTCAATCAACCGAAACAGCAGCTGCTGATCTGAGTACACGTAAATCCGAAATAGAGCATAATCCCAAAGACCTGGTAGAATTCGAGAAGCTTCATGAGGCGGTCGTAACTAACTGCAAGCAAGCAACATCTCTGGTCGCCGCAGGCAACGGCATTGAGGCCGAAAAAGCGGCAGAGAGCGCTGAAAACGGCTTCATCGAAATGCAGCAAGTTATGTTGCAAAGCATTGCGTCTTCTGAAGGGACACCTGAAGAGGACGATGATGACGAGAACGAAGTAAAACTGCTTGCTGGTGATGCGATTGAGCTGACAAAGAAGGCAGATGAGCTGGCCTCTCAGGAAGGGTTGGTGAGTGAGTACAACGGACTTTTGCCCGTCTTCAGGAAGGCGGATAAGTCTGCGCGTAGCGCCATTGCAGAGGCGCAATCTGACCTATTGAAAGGTGAAGTGCTGTCCGCAGAAGATAAGCTTGAAAAGGTCAAGCTTGACCTCACAGAGATGCACGAGATTGCCGTGGAGGCACAATCAGCTCTTGAGATTGCACAGGATCAGATCGCTTTACTGCAAAAACAAGCCGATATTTTGCTCTCCCGTCGCTCTGAATTTGTGAAATTTGCAGAGGTAGAGGAGAGAAAAGTCATTTACCTCAAAAGGTTCGATACTATTGCGGGCGAAGTTGAGTTCAACCTTAATCGCGCTGAAACAGCGGTGAAAAATGAAAACCTGAGCGAGGCCAATCAGGTCACCGCCAACGCTCAGACCTCCATTACAAACCTGCAAAACCATGTCGACAAATTGCAGTACTTCCAGGGGATCAGAACAGCCGCCACTCAGGAGGAAAATACCGAGCTCTTCATGCAGACATTGGACAGACTGCGAGAAAATATTGCCGAGTTCAATGATCGCAGCGATGTCTTCAAAGACAAAGAAGAAGAGGCAATTTTCGATAATCTATACGATAGAGCTGTCGAGTACTCTGATCAGGCGGAAAATCTCTTCAAACGTAAGAAATACGAAGACGCCGACGATGCAATCGATAACACCCAGATTGCTCTCAGCGGACTCGAAATCGCCTTGGAACGCGGCGCAAAAACAGCAGCCAAAGTTGCAGGCCTGAAGATTGAAGTGCAAGAGGCCTGGGGCAGAATTCAAGCCTATGAAAACGTTGCGAATGGCATTGTAAATGATGAACTTCGTGGGGAATTTCTCAGTTTTAGGATGATCGCCCAAGGATACGCCAAAGAAGCCTTCGATTACATCAGCCAAGGCCGCATCACAGACGCCAGAGGCGCGCTGGCAGACCTGAAGCAATCTATGGTCAATCTGGACGCTTTTGTCGCCAATCCGCCAAAACCAAAGCAACCGGAAAGCTATCAGGCAAGTACGGAAACAGCTGAAGTGGAAGAGGAAGCTCTAACTGTAGAGCAACTGGCGGAAAAAGAAGAGCAGGAAGAAATTGCACTATTCGTCAGAGAGTTAAAGCAGCTTCGCGTTGAGGTCGAACAGCTGAAAAACGCTATCAAAGAGGGGAATAAAGTTTGGGAACGTTTCTGTGAAGGAGACTACCTCAACCGGTTCCAGAACTCATTCCAACTGGCAAACGCCTCAATCGATGAAGCGATGGATTGGCTTACAGGCGCTGACCAAATGATGACACCTGGCCCACGGATGAAAGTCAATCAGGATCTATTCATCACGAGCATACGAGAGCCAATCACAGAGGCCAAAAAAGCCTACCGTGACATGGAAAATGCATTTGATGTCAGCAAGCAAATCGTGATGTCGCAGCTCAACGGCATCTCTGAAGGAGCCAAATACTACCTTGCCGCATTCGAAGATATTTACAAAGTACGTGAAAACTTGGGTGGCTGGGCGATTGATCTGTCCGCATTAGATGATGCCTATCTGACAGCAATGGACAACATTGCGGAACTCAAAATATCCTTAGAAAAACAAGATCTTGCAGCATCTCGAGAGGCTTTGGATCTGGCTGAAACACACCGGCAGAGCATGAGACAGGCGAGTGAGGCAGCGGAAAAAGCAGCACTAGACGAAGAACTTAAGGTCTTCACGTCATTTTCTGACTTGCTGACTGACTACATTAAACTGTCCGAACTTGTAGACACGGTTGCCAAATTTCCAGAGATTTTGAAAGTTTTTGAAAATGCAGATGCCACTGCGAGAGCTGGTCTGGATAAAGCTCATGAACTGGCAAAATCTGGAGAGGGAAAGGCCGCAGTACTGCAGTTTTCAGAAATCGAGAAAGCTATGGACGTCATGCTCGATGCTCTCGGTGACGCAGGTGTTGCAGCTGTGAGAGCAGAACTCGACGCACAAGCCCAGTACGATGCCGACATCACTGCCTTCAGAATTAAAAAAGACAATATTTATTCTGATGTTAGCAAACTACAAGACATTGTAATAGCTTCATACGATGAATGGTGGCCGTCCTGTCGTGACACCTATTTTGAAGGGACTTTCATTGAGGAATTTGATAAGGCACGATTGAATCTTACTGCTGCAACTGACTTAAATAACTCACAAGAGGACGGAGACCGTAAAGCCATCATTGCGGGCATGGAATCCGGGTTACAAGAGGCACTGGATGCCTTCAACGCGATGGACAATTTCCGCAAGCTCAGTGAGAACTTCACAGAGTCTCAGATGAGAGGATTGAGTCAACGGGCCGAAGGCTTCGAAAAGATTATCGACAACGTAAATGTGAGCCTTGATCAATATGCAGATTGGGGGTTGGATTTTACCGATTTCGAAACAAACTACAATAAAGCCAAAGGGTTGGTTGAGCAATTGAGGGAAGCCATTCAGAGAAAAAATTATCTGGACGGATTAGATCTCAATCATCAGCTTACCGATGCCGTGAAGGTGGTTGAAGCCGAGAAACAGCGTTATGCGAGCCTATTTGAAGAGGCAAAGGCGAGTTTCATAGAAGGCTTTGAAGTCTATCGGCAGCGCATTGCAGACGTTGTAAAACGTCGACCAGAACTCGAAAAAATCAAACATCTTACAACGGCTTTTGATGATGCTGAACGCTCAGCTCTCCAGGCGATAGATCGAGGCATTGCCTTGATTAAAAAAGGAGACCGCTTCGGTCCTGACAAGGAAAGTGAATACATACTCAGCCAGGAAGATCGCATGCTTGAACTGCTCCAGGAGGCAGTGCCACTTGCGAAAGATCCAGAAAAGCTCGCTGCCACGATAAAGGAGAGCCAGCAAAAACTTGCCGAGTTCGAGGCTCTGAAGAAAGACATTCAGGATGGCATGGACCGGGAAGTCTTTGAAGCAATGCAGGTGCGTGGTGCTGAACATGCAGCAGAGGCACAAAAGCTGATGGAGCAGGAAAACTTCGAAAAGGCCGAGTTTGAGCTATTTGCTCTGCGCGTTGTTAATGAAGCTCTGCAATCAAGACACGATTCCGGTGTAGCCATAGCAGATAAAATTCCTGAGCTGGAACAGGAAGTTGAGGATGTAACAACAGACCTTGCTGATCTTAATAAACTGAGCAACACGATCCAAAATGCCGACGACGCAGTAAACTACGGCAAGTATCACACCATCGGTATCCGAACGGCCTTTGAAGCAAAAGACTTTCTCCTCAAAGGCGAGATCAGACGTGCTCAGGCAGCGTTAAATACACTCCAGTACTACCTTGATAAAATGGAGGAACTTCTCGACAAACAGGGTACGAAAGGTCCTAAGCGCAGATCTGGTTCAGTGCAATCTAAATCAGAGGATCAACCTGAAGAAACACTCAAGCCATCAGAAGAGCTGGAGTTGGAACGTGAGGACAGCTTCGGCCCAACTGATGATGAAGAGCAAAAAGCCAACCTTCAAGATGCAATCGCGTCCACTGACCAGCTTCTGGAAACAGCCAAGGCAAATGTCAAAGACCTGTTGGATGCATCAGAAGCAGAGTATTACGGGATGATCCTCCAGAAAGCCGAAGAGCACGCCGCCGCCGCAAAAGACCACCTCGCGAATGCCAGATTAGACGACGGCGATGAAAGCATCGAATACCTCAAGGTTGCCTTGGACACTCTACATGATGCGCACCGCGTAGGTCTCGCAACCTCGCAACTTGCGCCAGGCTATGAAAAAGAGATCGATGAAATTGGCCAAAAACTCATCCTGCTCAATCTGAAACGCAACACGATTAGCGAAGCGAAGGCTCAGGCTGAGTTTGATAAGGTCCGCAACGAAGCGAGCGCATCAGTTTATCAGGTCGCACGCTTGCTCAACGACAAAAACATCCGCAAAGTTAAATACGAAATGGACACCCTGCGTGAAAAAGTCGGCAATCTGGAAAAAATTCTGAACAGCCACACCAGCAGACGCGCAAAACTGAAGAATCTGCTGAAGCGCAAGAAGTAGAATGTGTTTGCGAGCGATGAGGAGCACTCTAGTCCAGATAACAACACGCACTGCAAGTCTGAGTGGATCGACCTAGGTTACTGCCTTAGTGATTATCAGGTGGCAATACTCTTGCTTCGCTTATCAGGCAGTCGAGATCAGGAGAGGTCAGGCTTTGCAGAAAGGCTTCGAGGTCTTGTTTTTCAACTCCTGTGAGACCAAGCGGGCGGATGCGTGGGTCTTGACCACTCAGTTGTGATCCGCCTTGGTCGTAGAACTCAATAACCTGCGAAATCGTACTGAGATGGCCGTCGTGCATATAAGGCGGCGTTACTGTGAGGTTGCGCAGTGAAGGCGTGCGAAATCTCCATCTGTCAACTGGGTCCTCTGTTACCTCATAGCGTCCTAGATCGGCTTCGCGTTCAGCGCTGACAGATCGGATTTTTGAAAACTCCATCTGATGCACCACTCCGGGGGCAACTTGCACAGGAATGTTTGTCGGGGGATTTTGGCGCTTCTCTTCAAGCATCTGACCATATCCGGTGTCATGGAAAAGCTCATCCGTAAAGAGGGCGTAGTCATCTTTGATCAGATGGCAAGCACTGCAACCTGCTTTGCCGGTGAAAACCTGAAAACCACGCTTAACATCGGCACTAACAGCAGTATCATCACCACCAAAGTACCATTGATCAAATGGACTGTTCCCCGCAAGGACTGACCTCTGATACGCGCCAAGGGCCATCCCAATCCTGTCGAGAGACGCCTGAGCCTCGAAGGCATCCTCGAACATCTGCGCATAGTCCGCAAGCTCCCTCAAAAGAGCAACAACATGCCCTGCAGACGGATTTGCCATTTCATTTAGTGCAGTTAACGGACCGATAAACTGTGTCTCCAATGCATGATCCCGGCCATCGTGGAACAGGACATTCAGGTGGCCAACATTCAAAATGCTTGGTGAGTTTCGCTTAAGACTGCGCCCTTCAACTCCAATGGCTGTGCTCAGTTCCCAGTTGGTGAACCCTTGTTCTGGAACGTGGCACATGGCGCAAGACATTGTGCGATTGATCGACAAACGCCGATCGAAAAACAACTTCCGGCCCAACTCAATCTTCGCGACACTCGGCGGGTTGTCATGTGGATGGGGGACGGGCGGAAGTCCAAGCGGGGTAGAAAGGCTCCGCTTCAAAGCCACTGCAGACCAGTTTTCCGGGTCTGTTATGCAATGTGATTGTGCTTGTGCGTCATCTGCCCAACACATGAGACTGCCAATCAGGCATGTAAGAAACCACTGGCGCATTATGGCCTGCTTTCTTCCAGTAGAAGCGTCTCCACATCAGTGATCAGGAGCCTCGGGTCGATGGTTCCAAGTCCATAAACGTTGCGTACAACGCCTTCGCGATCAATCAGATACATTCGTAAAAGATGATTGATGACCTCCTGATCATTCGACCGATCAATGACTTGGCCAAAACCATCCAGAATAGGCTGCAGATCTGCCATGCCTGAACTCGTAAGCACGTGCCATTTCAGCTTTTGATCGGCATTCGCATCGATTTGAAGGGGGTATGAAAAGGAGTTGATGGCCTCAACCGTATCGCGGGCAGGGTCAAAGCTGATAGTGATCAGCTGAACGTCTTCTCGCAGTCTGGGCAGCTTTTCGCTGGCATCGTGAATTTCAAAGAGCGTCGACATGGCGATAGGACACCCATTCTCATCACCGCACATCAGATAGACAAAGCTCACCAGATTGATCTTGCCTCTGGTCAGCGCTGCAAGTGAATGTGTATTTCCATTTACATCCAGAACCTGTCCATCTGGCGCCGTCCTAAACCGGTTCAGTGTGTAAGAGCCCGGCTTGGGAGGATCAAACTGAAACTCTTCATGAGGGGTAAAGGCATCTGCAAATGGGCGAGTGGGAGCAGCTTGTCCGGCCATTAAGGTATACCAGAGTGCTGGAAGTGTTGCTGCAACACCACTGAAGACGAGGAGCTTTTTCAATACACGCATGCATCAGACCTAATGAGTTGGAAAAGCATGGGGCAACACGCGTGCTGCCCCAAAACGAGTTTGATCTAGCTGGTGTACAGCTCAGAACTGCCAAAACGCATGATGTGCGCACGGCCAAGGCCGAGCTTGTAAAAATCGATATCAAAGTCCTCAATCAGCTCTTTCCCATCCCAGGTGTATGCGCGCAGATATTGCACATCATCGTCACCCTTCTTGTCCCAGTTTGCCAGCAAGGAAGAGCTGAAGTAGACCCGTTTCCCATCCCAGCTCTGGCTGACCATGTTGACCTGACTGTCGATGGTTTTCTCATAAATTTGAAAGGGGTTATGCGGATCGGAAATATCAAAGAGCCGCGTCTTGCCATCCATGAAGCTGTTGACCCACAGTGTCTGATCATCAGCAGCTATGGAGATATCGACGGGAAGAGGAATGTCCGCTGGATTTCCGATGTCCGCTACATCTTTGGCCTGCCATTCTCCGCTGTCGTCCTCATAAATCAACCACAGTTTGGAGGTGAGAGCGGTCGTAGAGAATGCATAGTTCGCATTCGGCCCCCATGGGAAGCGGATCTCCAGGGGAGCGCCCGGCACGTTGAAGACCTTACGCGGCTGACGAGTATGCAGATCCCATTGAACGATCGTATTGCCAAACCGCTTCATCGCGTCGGTATCTTGCAGCATCTGGCCAAAATCCATCATGTAGTTTGACCAGCCAGTAAAGGAGGAGGTCAACATGATGTTCTTGCGAATGAGCGCGCGAATGTCATAACCATAACCGTCCGCAACAGCATCCCCTACAGCAATGGCGCCTTGCATATCACTGGTGGTTGGCATCCAATAAGTCGCCACGTAGTCGCCGGCATCGTTGTATTCAACCAGTGCCGTACGCCCACCGTGATCATCATCATTGGAAAGCCCGGTGATCATCATGCTGCCGGGAAGGGCAAAGAATGTGTGTGGCCCAACAACGCCCCCTGAATCCTTGACAAAAGTCTCGATGGTTTTGTGCAGGGATGGTTTTGATGGATCGGTGTGTACGTCGAAGATGAAGATGCGATTGGTATCCAGACCACCAGTCCAGAAATAGCGACGATCTGCTGAAAAACCACCATGATGCGCTTCATTCCGTCCGCCGACAGAAAGACTGTTTATCACCTGACCTCGCATGGGCGAATCCGGTCGCAGATCAATGGTAACAAGCTTATCTTGCTCATCGCCCATTCCCTCAACGCCGAGTGTCCAGACATAAACGAATTCTTCCTGCCCGGTAATCTTGGGCATATAAGGTGACTGACAGGTTTCATCAGCAAAAGCTCTAAACGGTCCGGCAGCCGCTGCAGCAGCAACAACCAGTGCACCAAATTCTCTTCTATTCATAAGATCCTCCCATAGAAATTAATTAATGAGTATTTCGAGTTGCCTCCAACTCGCCGGAGAGAGCCTCCAAATTTGCCCTCTCGGCATCAACAATTGAGCAGTGCTGAATGGCAGCTGCGGCGCGTATGTTTTCTTCTTTGAGTACAGGTAAAATATGCGTGTGAAGTCGCGGCTTTATGCGGTTTTGGGGGCCAACAACACCCATGCTGAAGAGTGCTCCAAGTCGATCAACCATAATGGGCACGGCAATGCTGGTGACACCGTCATCAATCTCGCCATCACAAAGCGCAAAGCCATCGCGCCGCACGTTCTCCAGCTCAGCAGCGATATCAGAACTGTCAATGAGAGTGGCTTGCGTAAATTGCACGCGTTCGGTTCGCAGCAGTTCATCTCGCAGTTCGGGCAATATGAAAGCAGCAATGGCTTTGGCGGAGGAGCAAGCATGAACAGGCCGGGTCCCGAGGCCGGGGTAAATATAAGATATGGATGGATCATTGGGAGTCTCAACATGGATAAGGTCCACACGGCCACCACGATACCGTGCCAAAAAAGCCGTCTCACCAAGTTCAATCACCAGCCGGTGGATCATAGCAGAGACAGCTTTGATCACATGTGACTCTGATTTTCCTGTGAGGGCAATTTTGATAAACCGGATACCCAGAACATACCGTTTGCCGTCCTCAATCTCATCCAGAAAGCCGCAGTGAAGCAGAGACGACAGATTCCGATAGATCGTTGCTCTGGGAAGTTTGGTCATCTGCGCAAGATCGTTCGCACTGACCGGCTTGGCGGCTCCAGCAACAGATTCCAGTAGCTGTATCAAACGTTCCTGCATGAGATTCTCACAATATGGACGTTTGAAGCGTATTCTGAGAAAAGTTTATCCGACAATCCGTGAAATTTGACAGGGATAAGGCGCCTTTTTGTAGCTTACGTATTACGAATATGCGTCATTGAACGTCCGCTAGGTTTGCAGACATCAATCAAACGCCTCGTTGCAGCAAAAGAAATAGCAGGTTAACGTTGCCCCTCACTCTTGGATGGAGGAGCCGTCTCTATGTCGTTTCACTCAGCAATAAAGTCGAGAATTGCAGAATACATTACAAGTGAAACCAGAGTGCAGCGAAAACGGGCCTCCTACGAAAAACAACGAAGCCGGCGAGGTGAGGCGCATGAAGTACACTATTTTCATCATGCTGCGGATCCATACGCTCACCCAACACTTCAAATACTTGGCGACTTTCAGCAGCACTATGCAGTCGCCCTGAAGATCCATTTGATCTCCGGCCCGCCTGATTGGGCCGTACCTGAAAGGACAGCGTTGGAAGCATATGCTTCAGTGGATGCGGCCTTCCTTGCCAAACATTACGGCCTGACAGGCAGGCCTTTTGAAGCCCCAGATGAAGCTCAAATCAGTCAAGCTGAAACGCTAATGGCAGAGGAACTCGCCAACGATGCATGCGTGAGTAAGCTGCTGGAAATAAGCACTAAATTGTGGTCTGGAGAAAAACTCCAATCTTCAGTGGAGGGCGACAAGGTTGATCAAGCCAAAACCTGCGGTGATGCGCTCCTTGCAAAGTACGGTCACTATCTTGGTGCGACCTTTTATTATGGCGGTGAATGGTATTGGGGCATCGACCGGCTACACTATCTCCAGGATCGCCTGCATGAACTTGGACTTGGGCCTTCAGCCTTCAAGTTGGCGCCAGCTGTAGCGCAAAGGCGACATTCTCATAGACCGCCAGCACATATGGAGGTCGATTTTTTCCTTTCGTTCCGGAGTCCGTACTCGTATCTGGCATTTGATCGCACATGTGCCCTGGCTGATCGACAGGGGGTAAAGCTGAACATTCGGCCCGTCTTACCCATGGTCATGCGCGGCTTGCCAGTACCGCCTATGAAGCGGAAGTACATTTTGGCCGATGCCGCGCGTGAAGCCCGCTTGCATGCCATTCCATTTGGCCGGATTTGCGACCCACTGGGAACAGCAATCGAGCGAGGTTATTCACTGCTCGAGTTTGCTGAGAAGAATGGCAGGCTTAGAAAGTTTTGCAGCGCCTTTATGACTGGTGTATGGGCGAAAGGTGTTGATGCAAGCACAGATAAAGGCTTGTCACGCATCCTCGCAGATGCTGGTCTGGATTGGCAGCAGGCACGTCTGGACGTCGACAATGAAGATTGGCGTGCTAGAACAGAGCAAAACCGCAAGGAACTTACAGAACTCGGGCTTTGGGGCGTGCCCAGCTTTCGAGTTGGAGCCACAGGTATATGGGGGCAAGACCGCCTTTGGGCGGTAGAGGACGCCATATGCGATGCCACTCTAACTGTCGAAAACTAGATGACGTTCCCATCATGTGTACTTTGAAAGGTAAAACTTGGTGGAACTGCCAAGGCAGCCACGGGATACGGAAGGATCCCATGGCTTGATCAATCAGGCTCGTTTAGGCGTTACCAAGGAATGCCTGAAACGTATTAACGCGTTCTGCATGCTCACGTGGGTTAGCAGAATGCTTGACGAGTTTTGTAAGCAACCCGGTACAGGTCTGACAACGCGCACGCAGGGCATTGTCTTCCTCAGTGATCTCATAACCGTCGAGTTTTTCGTTTTCTTCCAGTGAAGAGACCGCATGAGCTGTGCGGGCAATGGCTTGTGCCAGTACTTTATCCAAAATCACTTGTGCTCGTCCTTCAAACTCATCCTTCTCGGTGAGGTTAGAAAGGTGAGGGCACATGAAGGTGATGTCCTCTGCAATAGCACTCTTCATCGTAAAGGAAACGTGCTTGAGCGCCTTTGAGACAACCGGAGGCATGCGGCCAACCGAGATGTCATAGCCCGCCATCAGCAGCGAATTCGGCAGGTTTTCAGAGTATTGCATCAATGCCAGATAGAAAAAGCCGGAGCACTGGAACAGATCAATCGCGGCTCCCTGTGCCACTTCGCTCTTATCAGTCTCGCGATCCAGCAATCCAGCCAGTTCGCATAACGCAGTAAAACGCTCTTCCATACGTTTTTGGGCATCCTCTAAGCCATTCGCAAAAGCTTTAGGTGATCCACTGGCCGTTGGAAACAGAGGACTGGAAGTGTCAAAGAGATCAGCCAGTTTTCTGGCCGCATTTTCGATTTGTTCAGACAAGGTGCATCCCCTGATCATAAGAGCCGAGCATTCAGCTTCCTACATCACAAATAAACCGGGATGCAATGCGTAGCAGGTCAGAGTGGCAAGAGATCACATAGTAACGCACTGATAAATCGTGGCTCAGGAAAATGGGCGGACTTGAAGCGATATCGCAGTGTTTCTGGAGAGTTGAGAGTACCCTCCATGGTCAGTCCTGCTAGACCATGGAGGGTGGAACTTACTTGGCTATCCTGGCTAATCGATCACTTATAATAGCCATATCCATAAGACGCCTGGTGTTTGTTGAGTTTGGCTTTGCTCACATCGAAATTGTTCAAAATGACTCCGAGCGTCTTTCCTGGAGTTTGATCCAGGAGGTCTTTTGCCTGCTCAACTAAACCGCCGTCCGTATGGTTCCATGAGGCAACCAGCACGGTTGCGTCAACGACATGAGAGAGTACACGGCTGTCAATCAGTGGTAATGTTGGAGGACTATCGATGATAACCAGATCAAAAGACTTACTGGCTCCATCCAGCAGTGTTTTCATTGCTTTGGAAGAGAGCAGTTCGGCTGTCTCCCAGAGTTCTCTGTGACTTGGAGCAGGCAAATAATAAAGGTTTGAGCCTTCTTCATGTTTGGTAGCTTCAGCAAAGGTCACTTTTCCTGTCAGGACATCTGCAAGGCTCTTTTCTTTCAGATCTCCCGGCGCATCTGCCGAGATCTGACGACGCATATCGGCATCAATAAACAGCACCCGCTCTCCAGCCTTCGCAGTGTAGTGAGCCAGATTGCGTGAAATGGTGGATTTACCTTCTCCTGGAATGGCCGAGGTAATCAGCAGTGTCTTGATCGGGTTGTCCAGACGCGAGAATTTGACCCGTGATCGCAATTCGCGAATGGATTCCGCGTAATGGCTCAGTGGGTTTGCCGATGCAAACTGGGTGATCACATTATTTAATGCATCGTTGTTTTTAACGCCTCGTGCGGAACTTGCATGTTTACTCGCAAAAAATCCAAGGAATGATTTCAGTTTCGAGGTAGGTGCACAGCCATCAATCAAAGGCACCTGAGAGAAGAGGGGGAGGCTAATCCGCTTTTCAACATCCTCTTTTGATTTCAGCGTATTGTCGAACTGCTCAATGAGAAGAGCAAGTGCGGTGCCAATGATCAAACCCAGAACAGCAGAGACGAGAAGGAACAACTTCTTGTTAGGAAAGCTTGCGTTGTTTGGAATCTCTGCAGGACTCAATATACGGCTGCTGACAGAGTTCATTTTCTCAAATTCTTGAGTTTCTTTCAAACGAGCAAGGAAGGATTCATAGAGGGTTCTGTTTGCTGCTGCCTCTCGTACCAACTCACGCAAATACACCTGAGCATGGTTTTCTGTGTTGGTGACATCACGCAGTTCTTCAAGGCTGCCTGCTATGGAAGCCTCACGTCGTTGTGCGACGGCCAGCTCATTTTGTGCTGTGTCCACAATGCGTTGCAGTTCTTTCTCGATTTGCGCCCGAAGATCAGTCAACTGCGAGCGAACACTCACAACAGCCGGGTGTTTGTGGCTGTATTTTACGGTAAGAGCTGCTTCCTTACGTTCCACTTCAGAAGCTTTAGCGCGCAGCTGGGTAATCACAGCTGATTGGGCTGCGTCGGCAAAAGAAGACGTAGAACCGCCGCGAACAAGCACTTTCTCAATCTGATCTACCCTTGCCTGAGATTCAGCTGTTTTAGTGCGCGCAAACACGAGTTGCTGGTTCAGCGTCGCGACTTGTTTTTCGTTGATCGTTCCGCTACCTGCGAGTTGCAGGTTGAACTCATTCCGGAACTGTTCAACAGCTTGCTCAGAGCTGCGGACCTTAACGCCAAGTTCGGCCAACCGGATGCTCAACCACTCGCTTGCCTGGCGAATTGAATCAAATTTGGTTGCCAGCTTGTCAGCCAGATATGCCTCAGCAAACCCATCTGCCAACTGAGCTGCCATCTCTGGAGTACCTGCCTGATAGGAGAGGTCAACAACAGTTGTGTTACGGTTCAAAGTAACATGAAGTCCGTCGAGAACCCGCTGCTCAAGACTGGTTGTTGCAGGAGGTTCCCCGGTAATTTTTGCAAACAATTCCGCCAGATAAGAAGGAACTTGTCGAAACTCTGGTGAGTTTTCCAGGTCGTGATCATTGATAACGCGCTTTGCAACGCCATTTGACCCGATGATTTCAATCTGGCTTTGCAATAGTTTGTTATCAGAGCCAAACCCGCTGAGAATAGCTTTCACATCAACGACATTTTCCGCGCGTGTCTCGATATAAACAGAAGTCACGGCCGTGTATTTAGGCGCAGCAAAAAATGCAAGAGTGACGCCAAGGATGGTGACAACGCCTGTGACACCGAGGATCAGCGACCAATAGTTGCGCAAATACTGAAAAACCAGTCGAAGATTGATTGTGTCTTCTGGTGTGGCATTCGATGCTAGGGAATTTTGCATGGATCTCAATACTCTACTCTTGCGTTGATCCCTATCAGATGCCGGCTGTAGCTGCTTGCAGCTTCAGTAGACTTGAGCCTCTCAAAGTCATAGTAGGCACCGAACTTCAGGTTGCGGTTGATGAGATGTTTTGTTTCCAGTCTCGCACGCAGCGTATCGTCGCGGCGGCTGGTGCCTGCGAAGTCCTCGCGTTTGAAAGAGAAAATTGGTGAAATGACAAAGTTCCGTCGGAGTTCGTAATCCATTGAAACTTTTGCGGTTGAGGTGAGTTTGCTGACATATCCGTCCAGTGAGCTCTCTTCCACCGCTTGGCGCCCGTCGAAGTTTACGACCAGGAGCGGAGAGGGCATCCATTGAACATCAACATTGAAAGAATAGGTTGAAATGTCTCCGCGGCTGCCCAGATCATAATCCTGTCTGAGATACCCGATACCAGCAGCGCCGTGCAGATTGCCGCGTTTATCCAGCTCTAGTCCCGTCAGAAACTCAAACCCATTTGAGTCCCGATTTTCTGCACCGGTCGCCTTCCAGTCGCGCACATCAAATTCCGCGCTAACAAAAGCGCTGAACCCCGGCGAAAAGGCATAATTGATTTTGCCTAGCAGATTATATCGTGTGCCATCGCGTGCGTCTTGATCAATGGTGCCGCCATCCTTGACCTCAACGTCATGGTAGTTGTAATGATTTACAGAACCGCCGCCAATGAACCTCAGGCGATTGAAGACCTTTGAAACCCGGGCAGACGCGGAGTAAGCATCACGTCTTACGCCGTGTTTTGCGTCTGAAGCGCCATCCGCATCACCCAACCCATATTGTTTGGATTCAATGCTTGTGCCGAGGTCCAGTGCAAAGTCTTTAAGGACTTCAAGCTGTGCTCCAGCTGAAGCGCGTCCTGACAACGTAGAGGCATCTGAATTGGAAAATACCTGCTTACGTTGCCCGGACAAGCCAAAGTGAATGCGATGACGTGACATGTCTGAGTTGATCGCAAGCGCTGGAGCAAAGACGCCCACCATGCTGCTTTCTTGATGATCTCTCGTTTTATAAAGATTGCTATCGAAAGAGAGCCCAGAGGTTAGGGATGGCATGAAAACCCAGTTTGCATGCCGAATACCTTGAGCATTGTATTCCGGGTGAGAGCGCAGGCTATATCCGCCCCCGTTTTGCAAGAGAGCGCTGGAAAGATCTGAAGCCGTCGCAGCATCAACAGCTGAGACGGCCATGCAGGCTGCAAGAGTGAACTTCACGCCATTCATGTAAGCACCAAGGAAAGCAGATATATCTTTACGCTACACATTTGATTGGAACTCATTTTCCGCTGCTGTTTTTTGTTCTGTGACGTGCCTAAATCGACGAGAGAGGCTCGTGCTAGCTCGATGCGTTTATGTCGTGTCTAATGAGATGAAAGTGACGTTCTGTGCGCCTGCATGTTCTGGGCGTTGCTTGAACGATTTTGACCTCACCACCGAGGAAAAGAGCGGAACATAACCCACTCTTTTCACTCGCAAAGTTCAGTCCTTCTGCGACACTGAAAGTTGGCTGCCCTGAAATTCTGGCATGGTTGCGTGCCCGGCAGCGCTAATGCCTTCTCTACGCAGAACGATGATCATGGTCATAAAGATGATTTTCATATCGAGCCAAAAACTCTTGTTCTCGACGTACCAGACATCCAGCTCGAATCTGGAATCCCAATCGATGCTGTTGCGTCCGTTGATCTGTGCCCAGCCAGTAATGCCTGGTTTCACAAAATGACGCATCATTTGACGCTTCGAATAGTGCTTCAAAAAGCCAGCATGTTGAGGACGAGGCCCAACAACAGACATTTCGCCCTTCAAAACATTCAGGAAACCTGGAAGCTCATCAATGCTTGTTGCACGCAAGATACGACCGAATAAAGTTAGTCGCTGATCGTCCGGAAGAAGTTTGCCAGATGCATCACGTTCCTCGGTCATGCTCCGGAACTTGTAAATTTGGAAGACTTCGCCATTTAGTCCGGCACGATCTTGCTTGAAAATGATTGGGCTGCCCAGTCTGGTGCGTACCAAGATAGCTACTAAGATCATGATGGGTGATACAATCAGCAAGATAGCAAAACTAAAGACTACATCGAATATTCTAATCATGGTGCACTTCTAACTACTGTCGCTCACGGAAAGAAATACTTCATCCCGTCATGGTCTCAATTTGAGCAAGCCCCCAACACCCTCAGAAGAGCTACCTCACGAACTGTTTGCGATACAGCATGTCAGTCTTGCTTTGCTTATATCCCCTGCAAAGCTCAACCACCTGCTGAATGACGCAACAGAAAACCAGATCTACGCATCGCATTAGTTAGAGTTTTCGTAGAATTCTTACCAATGCTATTCTGATTTCAATTGGGGTAGGTATTTGATTCCAAGTAATAAAGTCAATATGATAAATATAGATTGTCACATAACTTAATTTATAAATATACATATAATAGTTTAGCTATTTTAATCTGCGATTATTCGAGAATTTTAACTAATATATACTTTAACGGCATTGAAGTATGTTTCATAAAATTCCCATAAAATGCCGCCCAGTTGTATCCTACGTATTTTTTGGCGGAAAACATACGTTTTTGCGCTTCAATAATATGGGAATTAGATTGCCCATGCACGACTACTGGTTTTGAAAAATTCAATCTATCCTCTCAGTTTTTCAGAATATTCGTGAGATATGTTAAGAGAAAAACGCTGTGTTATAGTAGATAATTTAGTATAATTAGAATGAAATGGTAATGGTAATTTATTAAGTTAGATTTCAATTTGCGTAATCCTCACAATACTTCACAAAATCATTTTATTGAATTGACTTAATCGCTTCTTGTAAAATATTTACGTCCTAGGTTGCTTTGGGTGTCAAGTGTTCACTGGGAATGTTCAGTAAAAATTTAAACTTACAGCAATCGTGCTCAGGCTCTGCAGTGCAGGCCAGCATGGATCAGAAATCAACTTGTATTTGGGTTGCTCAATCACTCTGAGGGGGCAGCAGTAAGTGCAGGTGGGTTTGTTGTTATACCTAGTTTACTTGATTGAACAAGACAAATGAGAATACTTCTTGTTGCCAACAGCAGCTTTAAACTAATCAACTTCCGGCGTACTTTGATTGAGCAGTTACTGCGAGAAGGGCATGAGCTGATTGCAGCGGCCCCTCGCGATGACTACACGCCAGATTTCAAGAAAATGGGTGTGACATACATAGAGCTCCCTATGGATGCCACTGGAACCTCGGTTGTCGCTGAACTAAAGCTGCTCCTGCGGATTTTCGGCATTACACGACGGTATCGACCCGATGCTGCACTGGGCTTTACAATTAAGCCCAACATTTACGGAGCTCTGTCTGCGCGCCTGCTCGGTGTTCCGTTTATCCCGAATATTACAGGAATGGGCAGTGTCTTTGATCGTGATGATCTGTTCGCCCGTCTGATCAAAGGGCTCTATCGATCTGCATTTCGCAGATGCCCACGGGTTTTCCTTCAAAACCCTGAGGATCTTGCCTTCTTTATCAAAACAGGCCTGATTTCAAAAGATCAAGCCTGCCTTTTGCCTGGGTCAGGCGTTGATCTTACAAATTTCCATTCAACGGCTCTTCCGGGCACCAGTCATCGCCGAACTTTTACACTCGTCGCGCGGATGTTGCGCGAGAAGGGGGTTATGGAGTTTGTCGAGGCAGCTCGTTCTCTGTCTCCCAACTTTCCGGATGCCCGCTTCGTCTTATTGGGTCCGTCAGGCTCCGGAAAGGCCGGTGCATTAAGTGAAGACGATATGAAAAGACTGACAGCCGATGGGGTCGTTGAATACCTGGGCTCAGTAAAAGATGTTCGTCCGGTTGTCGCTGACGCGGATTGTGTTGTGCTTCCTTCCTACTACCGGGAAGGCACACCAAGATCGCTGCTTGAAGCCGCTGCTATGGGCCGTCCCATCATCACAACGACCATTCCCGGATGCAAGGACGTGGTTGACGAAGGCCAGAATGGCTTCCTCTGTGAGCCAAGAAGCACGCAATCAATTGAAACTGCAATGCGGCAGTTTCTTATGATGAGTGAGACCGAAATAAATGAGATGGGTCAAGCCTCACGCAAAAAGGCTGAACAGACCTTTGATGAGAGAATAGTAGTTGACCACTACACCTCTATTTTGCAGGCAACGGCCTAGGTCAAAACCTCAGTACTGTAAGCGTTTCAGAAGGCCTTTAAAGTCCATACCAGATCAACTTTGGTACGTAAAATCATCGGTTTACTCTTTCTTGTCCGGCATTGGTTCGCAACCACGCCAGCCGCAGGATGAAAGAGAGTTGAGACAGAAGAAAAGGGAATTGGTGTGAAGCAAAAACTGCTCAATGGCTTAACAGGTCTCATTATCCTTGGCCTTCTGCAGGGCTGCGCTTCGGGCGAGTTCGCAGAACACAACACGCAAAGCCAGATGGCATCTGGCCGTGTCTTTTCACAGCCTGAGGTGTATCGGCTTGGTCCAAGTGACAAACTGCGTGTCATGGTGTTTGGAGAGCCTGATCTTTCAGGTGAGTTTGTTGTCGATGATCAGGGAAAACTCGATCTACCTCTCATCGGTGATATTCCAGCTGGCAACAGCAGCGTAAAAGAGCTGGAATCCCGCATCATCACTGCACTCAAAGACGGCTATTTGAAAGAACCGCGCGTGAGCCTGGAAGTTATAAGCTCACGCCCGTTCTTCATTCAGGGAGAAGTCGCACGGCCAGGAGAGTACTCCTATAAGAACGGACTGACCCTTCAGGACGCCATTGCTGTTGCTGGTGGATATTCTTATCGCGCGAATACATCAAACATCTTCATTCGGCCTGTTGGCAGCAATTATGAAGTGCCGGTGAACCTGACAGGTGCACGTCTATATCTGCGCCCTGGTGATAGCATCCGTATTCCAGAGAGATATTTCTAAGCCCGTGCAAACCAAAATGAAAACCATGCGACTGGCTCCTAAGCCAAGACGGTTCAGGTGTTCTGAAAAGGAACCACTGCTATGATCGCTCGCCTGCTCAGACATCAGGCTGGCATCAAGGTGCTGGCCCTCAAAGGCACTGAGGCCTTGGCAGGTGCTGCCATGACAATTTATCTGGCACGAATACTTGGACCTTCAGCTTTTGGTGTCTTTGCGTTCGGGCTCGCAACAATAATGTTGCTGGCAATCCCGATTAAAAACGGTGCATCCACGTTGATCACCAAGCACGTGGCCATTGCCCGAGAACGCAGCGGAGCAGAGCAGGCAGGACCTCTCCTGGCAACAGGACTGCGCTTGTCGCTTCTTTATGCAGGCGTGCCAATGGTGTGCCTTTGGACAGCTGTTGCACTAAGTGAAAACATCAATGCCTTTGTTGTAAGTGTAGCACTCTTCTCTCTAGCTCTGCCGTTCCTGTGCCTCACAGGCTTGATGGAGGGGGTTCTGCGCGGCTGCTTCCGGCCTAATGCAGCAATCCTTGTCGGAACCGTACTTGTGCCACTGCTCGTCCTGGCAACTGCATTTTTATTGACAGAGCAAATGCAGGCACAAGGCTGGAGGTTTGCTGTTGCAGTCTACATCGCAGCCGCAATCGCGATCACAGTAGTGAGCCTGGTACTTTCCCGCCCATATCTTGGCAACCTGCTACCGGTCCCAAAAGAAGACCGTATGGGTGGCCGTGAATGGCTACACCTCGTCGCTCCCTTTGCAATTGTGACTGGACTTCTGATCTTCAATCGGCAGATCGACACGATACTTCTGGGTGTGCTTGCCGGAGAAAAAGAAGCTGGAATCTACCGCATCGCCGCTCAGGCATCAGTGCTTGTCACATTCGGCGTGCAAGCCATTGGTCATCTTTACGCGCCCTATCTTGCGACAGCAGACAGATCGGCAGCTCCCTCGAAAATCTCAGGATACCTTCGCAAAAGTGTTCTCTTCTCAATCGCCTTTGGCCTGTTTGCTCTCGTGGCACTCGCAGTCTGGGGAGACGAAATTATCACCTTGTTAGCAGGGCCAGAATATCTGGCAGCCTATCCGGTGATGCTCATCCTTTGCGCTGCTAATCTGGCTGTGGCCGCAAACGGAGCAACTATGCAAGCGCTTTATATGCAAGGACACCAGAAGCGCACAGCATGGATCTTCTTTGCATCGGGTGTTTTCTCCGTTGCTGCAAACGTGACGTTGATCCCGTACCTGGGCATCAACGGTGCAGCGATTGCATCCTCTGCAGCCATTCTTTCATGGTCACTGGGCCTTCGCTGGTTAGCTTGCGGAGTGTGGCGACTTTCTTATCTAACACTCTCACCTCGTGACCAGGAGTGACAGCTCATGAAGCTACAAAACTTCCTTCCAACCGGACATTTCTGGGATAACGCACTTTCTGTCTTAAACGCACGGAAACGCTTGGGATATTTCCCGAACCCGCGGAAACCACGCAGTTTTAACGAGCATATCCTTGCACAAAAATGGGATTTTCGGGGGGATCTTGCACTCGCAAGTCGGGTGACCGACAAGGCCGAAGTCAAAAAATGGCTCGCTGAGATTGGTATGGAGCATTTGATTGTACCAACGCTCGGCGTATTTAAAAATACTTGGGATATTGAAGCGTTTCATTTCGAAGGTGAGCTTATTGCCAAGTCCACCCATGGCAGTGGTGAAGCTTTAATCAGGACTGCCCAGAACGGTCGAGCCTTCTCTATGGAAGACTTGGAGATTTTCCGTAGTTGGTTCTCAGAGGATTATTACAAGCGCAGCCGTGAACCTAACTACAAAGGACTTAGCAAACGGATTATCGTAGAGCCTTTACTACGTGATGAAACAGGCAACCCACCTAAGGACTTCAAGTTCTTTTGTGCAGATGGGGAGCCTTTTGCTGTTCAGGTCGATCATGGCCGGTACACCCATCACACGCGCCAACTGTATGATACGAGTTGGCAGCTTCTCCCTTACTCAATGTGCTATGAGCGCAATCCGATCCCAATGCGCAAGCCAGCCTTACTTGATCATGCCCTTGAGGCAGCACGTCAGCTGTCAAAAGGCTTCGGATTTGTCCGCGTCGATTTCTATTTCATGCCAGCAGGTCTCAAACTCGGTGAGATGACGTTCTTCCCTGGAAATGGCGCTGAGCGTTTTTCTCCAGCAGAAGGAGATGCTCAGTTGGGAAGGCAAATCAGGAAAGTCAGCTTTACTGCTGACCAGACAGCCGGAATGCAAAAGCGAAAGGCATAAGACCTATGTGGCCATACGTCATCATAAGTGGGGTTGTGTATTCAGGTAGTATGTTGTCCGTTTTTGACAGACGCACATCTGTCGTAAGCTGGGCTTTGCTGGCGTCCTTTGCGATTGCCTTGAGCGTTTTTATAGGTTTTCGTTTTGAGGTTGGAAAAGACTGGATACAGTACAACTACATCTTCAAATTGATAACTGAACTACCTTTTATGCAAGCAATGGCCTTTACAGATGCCGGTTACGGTTTTTTGAATTGGCTCTCCCATCAGATGGGGTTGGGCATCACTGGTGTCTTTTTCTTTTGCGCAGTAGTTCTGGTTGTTGGACTAGTAATGTTCGCTGCTCTAACGCCTTATCCTTGGGTAGCAGTTGCAGTTGCGATGCCGCACATCGTGACGATCATGGCAATGGATCACGTGCGTCAAACCACTGCGCTCGGATTCATATTGATTGGACTTGCATTTCTGGCGCGAGATCGTGTGTGGACATTCGTAGTCTGCATTTTGATGGGAGCATTATTTCATCGAACCGCGATTATGTGCCTGATATTTTGGCTCGTACTCGCGCAAAAAAATCGAATCTTGCTATATCCAGCGATATTGGCCATCTGTGCGCTCCTAGTGGAGTTCTTGTTGGCAGATCGTATCGGTGTCTACGTTTTGCGTTATGTTGAAACGTCTGCCGGATCTCGAGGCGCGCTGATAAGGTTACTATTTAACGCTTTGCCTGCGGCTGGTTTCCTACTTATCAGAAAAAACGTGAAACTTCCCCAAAAGTTCGACAAGGTTATGAACTTGATGGCATGGATTGCCGTATTTTCACTTCTACTATTGCCGATGCTTCCCTCAGCTGTAATCGTTGATAGGATCGGAAAATACTTCCTCCCAGTCCAAATTCTGTTCTACCCAATAATCATCTCTCAAATACGCGGATACGCTTTGCGTTTCACTGCAGCAGCTCTTATTTGCGCCTATCTGTTTCTGACGCAGTTCTATTGGCTCTACACAAGTGAACTGGCAGATTTTTGGGTGCCTTATAAAATGGCTCAATTCTGAGTGTGCCTAACTACATAAATACGGTTGGTACTTATCTTTTGTCGTCAAGCGACTGACAGATAAATGGAAACTGACCGTATCACAATGGCATCCCGAAGTTTAAAACAGCCTTGTGAAGAGCGACACAGATCTATCCGAGATGGTTGGTCTGACAAAAAATAGGCCTTCAATAAGCACGCCATAACAGCACCGAATACCGATATAATTCATTTGTATTTGCCATGAGCTTACGCGCTTGCGATTTTGGCGAGAGAAGAGGGCAAAGGGCCTGTAAGAACTTGGACCCGCGTTCGCGTTCACATCGCAAACTGTTACAGATGCCTTCCAACCTGGTTGGCTAATCCTTCAAGTTTTTGATTGCGTTGGAAAAAGCGGCCTGCCGATTGATCTGAGCGGGCCGGGATGCTTAGTCTGGTTTTGTGCGCGCATCTGACTACAAGTGTGGAGACTTATATTTTGGACACGATCCAGTTCAAATTGACTGCTGAACAAATTGGTCATCTGACAGATGTTCGGCAAACACTGCATAAAGCGCCGGAAGCTTCTGGTGAAGAAGAGCAAACTGGTCGCTTTATTGTCGGGCAACTCGAGCGGATTGGGGCTGATCATATTGTTTCCGGGCTTGGCGGTTTTGGGGTGATTGCTGAGTATCGTGGCGCTGCAGATGGGCCAACTGTGATGATCCGGTGTGAGCTGGATGGGTTGCCGATTGAGGAGATCTCTGAGGTTCCTTATCGCTCACAAATCCCGGACCGTGGCCACCTGTGTGGGCATGACGGGCACATGACGATGGTTCTTGGCGTAGCACATTTGCTGTCCGCACGACGCCCGAAGCAAGGGCGTGTCGTGTTGATGTTCCAGCCAGCTGAAGAGACTGGAGCAGGGGCGGCGGCTGTGATTGAAGATCCGAACTTCGCAGAGTTCCGACCCGATTTCGCCTTCTCACTGCATAACTTACCGGGACGCCCCATGGGAGAAGTCAGCATCTGCCGGGAGTATGCCAATTGCGCATCTCGCGGAATGCAGATCAACCTGCGCGGAAAGAGTTCTCATGCAGCTGCACCGGAAGATGGTTTTTCTCCGGCCTCGGCAATCTCTGTGTTGATGGAGCAGCTCGCGAAGCTGGGTGTCGGCGGGGAAATGAATGATCAATTCACACTCAGCACACTAACACATGCCCGTTTAGGGGAGCCAACGTTTGGGATTGCACCCGGGTTTGGAGAGCTGCGTGTCACATTGCGGTCCATCAGTGATGCATTGATGGAAGATATGATTGACCGGGCACAAGAAGCTGTAACGCAGGCAACTCCTGATCTGGATGTTGCCATCACATGGCATGATATTTTCCTTGCTTGTGTCAATCACCCAGAAAGCCGTGACCAGATTATTCAGGCAGCGAAGCGGATCGGCACCCCATTGAAGGAACTGGATTATCCGATGCGGTGGTCAGAAGATTTTGGCCGATTTGGATTGGATGGCGCAAAGTCTGCCATGTTCTTTTTGGGCTCTGGAGAAGCGCAGCCTCAGCTCCACAATCCTGACTATGACTTCCCGGATGAGCTGATCCCGATCGGAGCAGACCTGTTCGTTACGATCATTGATCAGCTTTTGGGTCTTGCTGATTAAAGCTCACCGACGAGCTTGTAGTCCCATCTCTCCCAGAGATGGGGCATTCGTTTTACCCCCAGTGGTCAGGCCTAATTCAGATAACTTCTGTCTTCCAAAGGCACTTTTTTGATTTCATCCCGCAAGATTTCAATAAACGCTGCCTCCGCTGCATTGTGCCGGGTCTTTGAGTTCGTAATGAGTGCAATGTCGTAGACCGGCAGGTCTGCAAAGTCGGTAATGCGCCATAAGCGCTTCGCCTCGACATAAGGCCGGGCCACATGGACCGGAAATGGGCCGACGCCGACGCCAATCTCGATCAATCGGCGCAACTCTTCCAAATGATAGGACCGGCCAACAGGGGAATGCTCAATGCCCAGCTTGTTGCGTGCCATGGCAAACTCACTCATTTCTCCGCCGGGTTCATCAGTGGGGAAAGTCACATAGGGCTCGTGGGCAAGCTCTTCCTTGCGAATATCATCACGCCCAAACAGCGGGCTGAGGCGACCACAATAAAGCGCAAATCTCTCACGGTAGATAACCTCATAGGTCAGGCCAGGTTGACGAGCCGTGGTGAGGCCTATTCCGCAAGACGCCGTTTTGCGCTTCACCTGCGTCACCACATCACCACTTGTTGCAACCTTGATTGAGAGCGTCGCCTTTGGGTGCGTCCTGTGAAAACGAACAAAAGCTGCATCAATCACAGGCGACTCGGCATGGGTTGCTGTTGCGATGGAAACGTGTCCGGTCACGTCCTCGCGCACGTCTTTCAGGACTGCTGCAATGCGCGACACACCGCTATAAATCTCAAGACATTCCTCATAGAGAAGCTGCCCGGCTTTGGTCAGTGAGAACTCACCTGCATTACGGTCTATCAGCATGCAATCAAACTGATTTTCCAACCGTTTCAAGGCATTGGTAATGGCTGGCTGTGTCAGCAAAAGTCGCTTTGCTGCTTTGGTAACCCCTTTCTCTTCAACAATGATGAGAAAGGTATAAAGCAAGTTCCAATCGAGGTTTCGACAGAAGCGTTCAAGAGAGGTTCGATTCATATGATATTACTCAAATTTATATCTACATTAAATATATGAACTTGCTTAATGCGTCTACTCTTGGTCCTATGAATTTATGCGTAGGTTGTTAGTTGCAGCAAAAAGGGGTAGCGCACACAACCAGCACTCGGCATACGCAAAAAACGATTTTCCGGAGGAGAGACACTTGACCAATTTCACAAAATTAGCAGTTGCAACTGCGCTGACAATCGGCCTGACAAGCGGCGTTTCTGCTGCAACCACCTTGAAGCTTGCCGGTGTTGTGCCAGTTGAGCACTACGGCAACACACTGCTGGAGCAAATCAAGACTGATATTGAAGCTGCCAATGTTGATTTGAAAGTAACTGTGTTCCCGGCAGGCCAGCTCGGTGCGGGCGAAGAACTGTTTGAAGCTGCTGCACGTGGAAACGTAGATCTGGTGCATTCCGTGGTGTATGCGCACAGTGATCCGGTTCTGGAAATCAACTCTCTGCCATACCTTGTGAGCAGCTGGGATGAAGCCGAAAAAGTCTATCTGAACAAGGGCTCTGCCTTCAATAAAATCTTTGCTGAGCGTCTTGACGGCTTGGGTCTCAAGCTTCTGGCGAACGCACCAGAAGGGTTCATCGGTGTTGTAGCAAATGATGTGCCTGACAATGCAGGCAACACAGGCGACAAAGGCATGAACATTCGTGTCTGGAGCTCTCAGGTCATCAAAGCGACCGTTGAATCAATCGGGTTTAAAGCCACCACAATGAACTGGGGCGAAGTCTTTCCTGCCATTCAGGCGGGTACGGTTGATGGAGCGATCTGCTGTACTGCACAGTTGGCTTACAGCGCATTTGCAACCTCTGATGTTGGCAAGGCCTTCATCCCATACAACGCTGTAGTCGAAAACACCACCTACTACGCCTCCAGCCGCACGTGGGACAAACTCTCCCAAGAGCAGCAGTCAGCTGTCCAGTCAGCTTTTGACAAAGCCGCACGTGATTATGCCGCCTGGGGCCGAAACAACGAGGCACAATACGTCACAAAGCTTCAGGAAAGCGGTTATCAGGTTGTGACAATATCTGATGAGGACCGTGCTGCTATCGCTGAGAAAGTGCGTGCGGACGTATGGCCACAAATCTCTGAAATCGTTGGCAAAGACACCATCGATGCTCTGATGGCAGATAAATAAGCACAAAGATACTTATGCGCACGGGTGGTCTGTTGCTGCCCGTTCCTTTTCCTGAAGTTAAGCCAGAACTATGAGCATTCATGTCTGAACTCTCACAACACCTCTCACCAGGCTGGTCTCGATTTGTCGACCGCCTGGTAACGATCAAATCCTGGTTGCTTGCCATCGGCTGCATCATCATGGCTGGCACGTTCTTCCTCGTGGTGATCTTTCGCTATGGATTTGGCTCAGACCTGTTTGCCTATGAAGAGTGGCTGCTGATTATCTGTTTCTGGATGTATTTCGCAGGCGCTGCAATGGGAACCTACGATGGCTCTCATGTGAATGCAGACTTGCTGACCTATGTGATCAAGGATCCACGCAAAGCACATGTACGGGCCGTCGTTATTGGTTCGATTGAGTTCATCATTGCGATGGCACTGGTTTACTGGTCCACACTCATGATCATTGATGAGATCGACAGCTATCCCCGGTGGCGTGCAACAATTGCCCTTCGAATTCCGTTCTTTGTCCCACGCCTTGCCATGCTGGTCGGCTTTGCAACCATGGCCTTCTACAGCCTGCTGCATCTGATCGTGCTCGTCAAAACCGGCCCAGCCAAATCTGCTGCACAACCAAGTATGCAACAGCAAGATGATGTGTCGCTTCCACCGGTCATGCCAGAGACAACAAAAACAAAAGAGCCAGCACTATGATTATTCTGGGAAGCCTTATTCTTATCTGTCTCATGCTGGTGATTGGCGTCAGCGTCCCGATGTCCTTTGGCGCTGTCCTGCTATTTATCGCGCTCTTTGGCGGGCACGACGTCAGCGGCTTTATGCCAACAGGGCACTGGAAGGTAAGCTCACTGGTCCTGCTTGCGATCCCATTGTTCATCCTGGCTGGCGCAATTATGGAGCGAGGCCGGATAGCAGCACCTTTGGTGTCCCTTGCTGAGCTTATGGTGGGCAACGTCCGTGGTGGGTTAAGTGCAGCTGCGGTTGTTGCAAGTGGCATCTTCGGAGCGATCTCCGGCTCAGCAGCTGCAACGCTGACCTGCATCGGCTCCATCATGATGCCGCATCTGCGCAAAGCCAACTATCCAGAAGGCATGGCAGCGGCGCTGATCGTGAGCGCTAGTCCCTTGGGTCTGCTCATTCCGCCAAGCTCCTCACAAATTCTCTATGCCTGGACCACACAGCAATCCGTGCTCAAGTGCTTTCTGGCAACCGTTATTCCAGGGGTCATTCTCATCGGTTTCCTCTGCATCGTGAACTTCGTGATGCTACGGAATGTAAAGGACCTGAAGACCGAACGTGTGGGAGGCAAGTTCGCGTTTGAGCTGCGCACCAGAAGCTTCAAAGCTATGCCTGCGCTCTTGATGCCTGTGATCATTCTGGGTGGCATCTATGGTGGTGTTATGACGCCAACAGAAGCAGCTGGTGTCGCTGTGATCTACGCAATTCCGATCGGCTTCTTTATCTATCGCGGTCTTGATAGGGAGAACTTTTTTCCAACACTGCGCTATGCCGGCACAACCATCGGTGTTGTCATGATGATGGTGCTTATGGTGCTCATTGTCAGCCAGTTTCTGGTGTTTGAGAATATTCCGGCAATGGCAAAGGATCTGATTTACTCAGTTTCTGATAACCCGATCATTATCTTGCTGATGGTCAATCTGGTCATGATCCTCATTGGCATGCTGATGGATGATATCTCCGGCTTGCTGTTGTCCGCGCCGCTCTTGCTGCCAATCGTGCAAAGTGTTGGCATGGAACCGGTTCACTTTGCAGCGGTGCTTGGCGTCAATCTGGGCATGGCAAACATCACGCCTCCAACAGCACCATTGCTTTATCTTGGGGCTCGTGTGACGGACGCCCCGGTCAACAAGATGATGAAGCCGACGCTGATAATGATTGCATTCGCATGGCTGCCAACGCTGGTAATCACGACCTTTATTCCGCAGGTTGCGCTTTGGTTGCCAGAACTGGTGTTCGGCTGATCAGAGTTTAGCCTCAGCTCACTCTAATGAGCTGAGGCAGCTCTCTACTGTTACTTTCACATCGGCATATATGAAGATGGCAACACCAATGTATTCATCTTGGTGCGAGATTTCGTGCACCCAAATTGAAGCGAATTTAAAGATTGCGCTCGGGCTTTTGCCCGACAAAACCAAGTTTTGTGCCGTTGTCAAAGCGGATGCCTATGGACACGGTATCGCGAACGTCATGCCAATCATCCAGCGCAACAACGTTCGTTACGTCGGCATCACGTCAAACGCAGAAGCGCAGGCTGTTTGCGACACCGGTTATAAAGGTAACTTGCTCCGGTTGCGGGCAACAACGCGCGATGAGGCTGAAGCTGCTTTGCCTTTTCAGGTTCAGGAGCAAGTGGGCAGTCTTGAGGGAGCATTGGAACTTGCCAGTGTCCGCAGGAATGACAGTACACCTGCAAACTACCATCTCTCGTTAAATGCAGGGGGAATGTCTCGGGATGGCTTGGAGCTTTCCTCCCTAAAAGGCAAAGAGGTATGCCAGCGTATCGTAGATTTGCTGGGACCGC
This sequence comes from Pseudovibrio sp. W74, assembly GCF_001623085.1. Classification (NCBI taxonomy): domain Bacteria; kingdom Pseudomonadati; phylum Pseudomonadota; class Alphaproteobacteria; order Hyphomicrobiales; family Stappiaceae; genus Pseudovibrio; species Pseudovibrio sp. W74. Next base: position 161,831 of record NZ_LMCJ01000008.1, on the reverse strand, counting down.
ACATCATAGGCGTGAGCACTCATTTTCCCTCAAACCTACCTGAGGAACTTGAGGCGAGCATCGCGCGCTATCATAAGGATGTGGATTGGGTCGTCACCAATACGTCTTTGCTGCGTGAGAACCTGCTGGTCCATGCCGGCAGTACGCTGACACTCGTCTCCTCATGCAACCCTTACGCAGACATGATGCGCTGTGGTGCGGTGATGTACGGCATTGTAAAGCCAGAGCTTGGCTTTAAGACCACCATGACATTAAAGGCGAGAATAATAAGCCTTGGAGAATTCCCCGCTGGCAGCACGATTGGTTATGACCGTGCGACGGTGCTAAATGAAGACAAGCGGCTTGCGACTGTATCACTGGGATACGCCAATGGATATCTGCGACGCTTTGCAGGACTAAGCAGTGTGCTTGTTCAGGGCAGAAAACAGCCCGTTTTGGGGAAAATTTCCATGAACACCATTGTCGTGGATGTGTCAGATCTCACCAGCGTTGCATTGGGAGAGGAAGTAGTTGTGTTTGGTAGCCAGCAATCTGCTGAAATCACAACTCAAATGGCAGAGGCATCCTCAGGCACCATCATGGCTGATCTTTATACAGATTGGGGTCAACGCAATCCGCGCGTCGTAAAACACACTCAGGATTTATCGAAGAAAGAAACGTTGCTC
>NZ_LMCJ01000008.1:129105-161124 GCF_001623085.1 Pseudovibrio sp. W74 | reverse complement strand
TGACTTCAGATAATCTCTACAATTGATACAAATACACCCGCCGGAGGGTCTCCGGCGGGTGTATCTCGTTTTGCGAGAATTAGTTGCGCGGGGACAGGTGAAGACCTGCAATTGTGCAGCGCACAGAACCGCCAGCCAGCTCAAGCGTTGGGATAGCAAGCGGCACCAATGTTGCAGTCGCTGAGATCCTGTCGCGTTGCTCTTCTGTCAAAATATCATAGGCAGTTTGCGAAAGTGCGAGCAGGGGGCCATCCTTGCCCATCAGCTCAATTGCATTTCCTGCAAAACCTGAGATCTGAGCATTGCTCAGTTCAATCACATCCCGACCGGTGGCTTCAAGACGTGCCACAACTTCTGAGCGCCGCGCCGTATCCGTGATCATGTCTGTACCGATCAGCGCAAAGTTGGTTCCAACACACATCAGCACGTTTGTATGATAGATCGACGTGCCCTTGTCGTCTTCAGCAGCAAACACCATCGGCTCAAAGTTGAAGTGCGTGCAAAAGCGTTCCAGCGCGATTGGGTTGGTTCTGTCGCTCTCCACCGCATAGGCAACACGATCAATATGATCGAGCACCATTGCGCCAGTTCCCTCAAGATAAAGCCCATCCTGCTCAAGGCCGGAATAGTCGATGACATCCTGAACACGGTAATCGGACTTCAGCATTTCAAGGATGTCATGACGACGCTCCAAACGGCGATTTTCTGCCTTCATCGGAAAAATAGCAACGTGTCCGCCAGCATGGGTAGAGAACCAGTTGTTCGGGAAAACACAATCTGGAAGTCCCGGAGTATCTCCCTCAAACACATGAACGCGCACACCGTGAGATTCAAGCTGCTCCACCATTGCAGTATGCTCATCATAAGCCTGCTTGGCGTGCTCTGAATCTGTTGTGATCTCAGCCTGAAAAGCGTTGTCAGCAGCAGTCTCCGCATTCACTGAAAAGTGGTGCGGGCGAACCATGATGACGGCGCCGGGCGCTTGAACGGATGTACGGTTCATGCAGCGTCTCCGCTTTCCGGTTCTGCACGCATTACCATGCCAAACAGGTCACGCGGATCATCAGGATCGGCCAGCATATCAAGGTCATGGTACAACCCTGTGCCCTTAAGCTGGTCACGAACGTAGCGAAGGGCGGAGAAGTCCTCAGTTGCAAAGCCTACACCGTCAAACAGCGTGATTTGACGCTCGTCTTTGCGGCCCTCTGCCTGACCCGTGATCACTTTCCAGATCTCAGTGACAGGGAAATCCTCAGGCATCTGCTGAATTTCGCCTTCGATGCGCGTCTGAGGGGGATATTCAACGAAAACATCAGAGCGGGTCAGGATACCACTGGCAAGCTCAGTCTTGCCCGGGCAGTCGCCACCAATTGCGTTTATATGCACGCCAGTTCCAACCATATTGTCGGAAAGCACGGTGGCATTCTGCTTGTCGGCGGTGCAGGTGGTGATGATCTGTGCGCCAAGAGCCGCTTCTTCTGCGCTTTTGCAGGACTGCAAGGTCAAACCGCGACCTTCCAGATTGCGCATGAGTTTTTCGGTCGCTTTGGGATCAACATCGTAAAGCCGCAGGGTTTTGATCCCGCAGATTTCCTTCATCGCCAAAGCCTGAAACTCTGACTGTGCACCGTTGCCGATCATCGCCATGGTATGAGCATCTTTAGGAGCAAGGTATTTTGCCACCACTGCTGAGGTCGCTGCTGTGCGAAGCGCTGTCAGCACGGTCATTTCAGTCACAAGGACAGGGTAACCGGTATACACATCTGCCAGAAGACCAAATGCAGTAACAGTCTGCAGGCCTTCCTTAGTGTTCTTTGGATGCCCGTTAACGTACTTGAAGCCGTATGTCTCGCCATCCGAGGTCGGCATCAGCTCGATAACACCTTCTTTGGAGTGGGAAGCCACCCGGGGTGTCTTGTCAAACAGCTCCCAACGACGAAAATCTTCTTCGACGTAGTCGGCGATGCCCGAGAGCATTTTCTCAATGCCAATGTGATGGACCAGCTTCATCATATTGTCGACACTGACAAATGGAACGAACGCGAGTTCTGACGGGGCAGGGGCTGACATGAGCTTTCCTCAAGTAATTACAATTTCCCTAGTATCAACTGTGCAAATTGCAAAAAACATATCAATCTTGCTAAGTATGAGAGATAGTTTTTGACAGATTGCTAGGTTAATTTTATATTATTGCTAAACTTATGGGTTGAGAGCACTTATGAAGCAAAACCATACGGCGAAACATATTTATGATGAACTCGACCGGCAATTAATCAGCCTTCTGCGTTTGGATGGCCGTGCTCCAGTCTCCAAACTTTCACAGATTATGGGCGTCTCACGCGCAACAGTACAAACACGCATGGACCGGCTGCTGGAAACAGGCGCTCTGCTTGGTTTTACGGCACGAGTGCGTGAAGATTATGACAGCGGCGAGATCAGAGCTGTCATGATGATCGAAGTGATGGGACGAAACACCACCCAGGTCATCCGCAAACTGCGCGGTCTGCCTGAACTGCAAGTCCTCCACACAACGAGCGGCAAATGGGATCTGGTCACAGACATCCGTGTCGAAAACCTCTCAGAATTCGACCGCGTCCTGCGTGAAGTCCGCCTGATCGAAGGCGTCATGAACAGCGAAACAAGCATCCTGCTGTCCAGTGTTTGACTGCTAACGCCTACAATCCATGCAGCAAGGCCTTGATGAACCACTCGACCGCTTGTCGGTGCGCTTGGGATTTGCGCGAAGCGATGTAAAACTCTGATGTCCAAGTCAGATCTGGATGTTCCAGAAGGCGCATTTCGCCGGTGTTGACCCACTGGGTTGCGTAATGATCGGGGAGGACACCGAGGAACTTCCCACTCAAAATGAGAGCCGCGGCTGCTTCCATATTCGTGACAATCGCTTTGGGCTCTGGGGCTTTGGCATCTCGTGCAACGATCATGTCGTAGGAGCGCTGGCACACAGCGTGATTATTCAGGATGTCCGGCGAGATTTCATCGGTTTCACATGCAAACAAGTCATGTGCCTGACCACAATACATGTAATGGTTCTCGCTGCAGACCTTGATGTACTCAAGCTCATCGCGCTTTCGTTTAAACGGTGCAATTGCGATATGCAGACTTCCCGTGATCAAGCCTTCTTTCAAGTCGTTTGGCGAGGCAACAACCAGTTCCAGATTGACGTCGTTCTCCTTTGAGAAGAATCGCTGCAACGCAGGTACAAGCGGAAACCCCGGAAGGCTGATCACCGTGTCGACAATGCCAATGCGCAGCTGTCCGGTAATCGTCCCACGCAACTCAAGCAGTTCAGCGTCGAAATCCTCAACAAGGCGGATAATTTCGCACGCTTTCTCATAGGCGATCTTACCGCGTTCAGTGAGTTGGAAACCACTGCGACCGCGCTCACAGACGCGATATCCAAGCGCAAGTTCCAGATCCCGGATGCGGCAGCTGATCGCCGATTGAGATATACCCAGCCTGAACTGCGCCTCAGAAAAACCGCCACATTCCACGACAGCACAAAATGCTTCGAGCAGATTGTTTCGGAGAAGTTTCATCTAATGATCTTCCTGTTCTCAGATAATTTAATTACATTGATATATTTCATGTAAACATAACTTATTTGATATTTTTTCTAGGTTCAACATCTAGTGTGCTAGCGGCGAGGAAGATTGGGAACTAGTTCTGTGGGAGGATGAAATGAACTCAATTCTTAAATCGCTAAAGACACTAACAGCTGCAATGGTTCTGGGCACAGTCCCGCTAAGCGCTTATGCAGAAGACTGGAAATTCGCCATCGAGGAAATTCCAGGCTCGATCATGGATGCCTATGCGCAGGAGTTTAAAAAGCGCATTGAAACCAAGACCGATGGGGACGTGACCATCACGATCTACCCGATGGGAACGCTTGGCACACCAACGGATACGGTAGAGCAGGCGACGGATGGCCTCATCCAGTTCACCAACGTATCCATCGGTAATCTGGGCACCATCGTCCCGGAAAGTCAGATTTTTCTGCTGCCATATCTCTTTCCATCTGACGCCAAAGCAGTCTCAAACATTCTGAACAACTCTGAGACCATTTACGGTGATCTGAACGAGGATTTCCGCAGGCGTGGCCTGGAAGTCCTGACCATGTATTCAGAAGGTCCTCAGGTCTGGACCACCAACAAAGAAATCCGCAATCCGGATGACTTCTCCAACTTCAAAATGCGCGTTATGGTCTCTCCGATTTTGTTGGAGACCTACAAGAATATGGGCGCGAGCCCAACACCGCTGCCATTTGGTGAGGTCTTTGGCGCACTGCAGCTTGGTGCGGTAGATGGACAGGTAAACCCTGTTCCAACCATCGAAGAGATGAAGTTCTATGAGGTTACGGATTACTTGATCTGGGCTGGCGAACAGGAACTCGTCACCACCGTTGTTGCCGGAACTGACTGGTTCGACACACTCTCTCCAGACCGTCAAAAGCTTGTTAAAGAAACAATGGCTGGAATGTCAGGTTTCATTGATGGTGTGGTCGCTGACTTCAACCAGAAACGTCTCGACACCATTAAGTCGAACAAGCCTGAGATCAATCTGGTGGTCCTCTCAGAAGAAGAACGCAACGTCTTCCGTGCTCGCAGTGAAGCAACGGCCAGTGCCTATGTAGACGCTGCCGGATCTCGCGGTGAAGAGCTGTTGAAGACCTTGAAAACTGAGATTGCATCAACTCACCAATAATAGGAAGTCCCACATCCCATCACTAAAAGGCGGGGTGTGGGTACACTGGAGGAGGGTAAAGATGGAACCCCGTTCTGTCCCCTTTAAGCTCCTCGGGAAAGTTGACGGTGTGATTAGCAAGATTGAGGTCTTCATCCTCAGTTGGGGCGTTATCGCCATGGCCGTCAACACCATCGCAAATGTGTTCGGGCGCTACGTCTTTCACCAGTCGATCTATTTCTCCGAAGAGCTCAATGAGTTTCTGATCGTCATCATCACCTTCATGGGGCTTGGTTACGCCACACGAAAGGGCATCCATATCCGCATGTCGGCCATCTATGATGCTCTGCCTCAGAAGCTTCGCAAGATCCTGATGATTTTGATCACCATAACAACCGCAACCATGATGGCGACGCTGACCTGGTATGCCGTTGAATATGTAGCGAAAGTTGCCAGCCGGGGCCGGGTCACGCCTGCACTGCAGGTGCCGCTTTATCTGACTTACATCTGGGTGGTTATCGGGTTGGGCTTAGCAACCCTCCAATATCTCTTAACAGCTCTGCGAAACCTCAATCTGTCGGAAGAGGAAATCTACGTCTCCTATCTGGAGGTCGACAGCTATGAGGATCCGGAAACGGCCGCCGCAGTTGCACGCTTCGTTGAGAAGGAAGAGGAGACCGCAAAATGACAGAGCTCATGCTAACAGTCATGGTCGTTCTGCTGCTGTTCGGTTTCCCGATGAAAATGCCGCTGATCTCGGCAGCCTTTATCGGGTTCCTGATCTACTTCCCAAACTTTAGTCCGCAGATACTGGTCCAGCAGATGATTGGCGGGGTCAAACCCTCTGCCTTGGTCGCAGTCCCAATGTTCATCCTTGCCGCTGATATCATCACACGTGGTCATTCCGCTGATCGCCTGATTGATGTGGTGATGCGCTTTATGGGGCACATCAAGGGCGGGCTGGCCATCTCGGTAACCAGTGCCTGCGCATTGTTCGGGGCAGTTTGTGGCTCTACGCAGGCAACCGTTGTTGCGGTTGGCGGCGCGATGCGGCCACGTATGCTGAAGTCTGGCTATTCAGATAGCTTCACCATTGGGTTGATCGTCAACGCGGCTGATCTGGCTTATCTCATTCCGCCATCTATCGGCATGATCATCTATGGTGTTGTGTCCGGCACATCGATCTCGCAGCTTTTCATCGCTGGCATCGTTCCGGGCCTCATCATCGTGGTGTTCTTTTCTGCCTATTGCATGTGGCATGCGTACAGACACGACATCCCCGTACTGGAAAGGTCTGACTGGGGAGAGCGGTTTGATGCGGTAAGGCGCGCACTCTGGCCCATGGGCTTCCCATTGATCATCGTCGGTGGAATTTATGGCGGTGTCTTTTCACCAACAGAAGCTGCGGCCATCTGTGTGCTGTACGCCGTTGTTCTGGAAGCCTTGATCTTCAGATCCATCCGCCTTCGCGATCTGCCGGATATCGCTCTGTCGACGGGGGCCATCACCTCGGTGGTGTTCATCCTGATCGCAGCGGGCGCGGCCTTCTCCTGGACCCTATCCTTCGCGCAGGTGCCTCAGACAATCATCAGTTCGCTCGGGCTCAATGAGGCTGGACCGATAATGACGCTGACGGCGATCATTCTGGCGTTCTTCATCGGCTGTATGTTTGTCGACTCCATCGTGGTGATTTTGATTTTGGTGCCAATCTTTGCCCCACTGATCAAATCAACGGGTCTTGATCCGGTGCTGGTTGGAGTACTTATCACACTGCAGGTTGCCATTGGAGCTGCCACACCGCCATTCGGGTGCAATCTGTTCACGGCAATTGCTGTTTTCCGCCGACCATTTGTGGATGTTGTCCGCGGAGTTCCCCCATTCTTGCTGATCTTGCTGCTGACAACAGGGCTTGTGATGGCATTCCCACAAATTGCGTTGTTCTTGCCAGAACTCGCCTACAGATAATGAACTAACGGAGAAGAAATATGTCTGATCACGGCTATAAATCCGGGCGCCTCAATCTGCCATTCGTTGGAATCTCGACCTTTGGAAAAAAAGAGTATGTGTCGGATTGGGATCAAATTGATGCGGATGTAGCGGTTCTGGGTGCACCGTTTGACTTTGGCGCACAATGGCGCTCAGGCGCACGTTTTGGACCACGTTCCGTGCGCGAAGCGTCCACGCTGTTTTCATTCGGCCATGCTGGTGCGTACGACCATGAAGATGACGCCACCTATCTCAGCAGCGATGTCCGTATCGTTGACATTGGAGACGCGGACATCATCCACACCAAGACCGTTGAAAGCCATGCGAACATTGAGTTTGGGGTCAAGAAAATCCTCGATGCTGGTGCGCTTCCTGTAGTGATTGGCGGTGACCATTCAATCAACATCCCATGCATCCGCGCCTTTGAGGAAGATTGTGCTGAAAAAGGTCCGATCCATGTAATCCAGATCGACGCACATCTTGATTTCGTTGATGAACGCCATGGCGTGACGGAGGGCCACGGCAATCCTATGCGCCGTGCGATTGAGAAAGAGTATGTCTCAGGAATGACCCAGTTGGGTATTCGCAATGTGTCCTCCACCGCCAAGGAAGGCTATGACGATGCTCGCGCAAGAGGCTCTGACATCCTGTCGGTCCGTCAGGTGCGGGAGCTGGGAGCAGAAGCTGTACTGGAGCGCATTCCGGCAGGCGCGCGTTACTATGTGACAGTTGATATCGACGCCTTCTGCCCGTCCATCGCATCCGGTACGGGTACCCCAAGTCACGGTGGCTTCCAGTATTACGACGTGCTTGAAATTCTGCAGGGCCTCAGCAAACGTGGTGATGTGGTTGGCATGGACCTTGTGGAAGTAGCTCCTGCCTATGACCCATCTGAATCCACGCAAATTCTTGCAGCCCAGCTTCTTTTGAACTTCATCGGCTTCATCTTTCACAACAAGAAAGCCGCGGTAAGCGCACCAGAAACTGAAACTGCTTAAAGCCGATAGGAACGACGCCCATCGCGGCGCGAATTAACACTGTGCACGACAAGAAAATGGCCCCGGATCTGAAACAGATCCGGGGCCATTGCATTTCTTCAAATCTTTGCGTGCTCAACGCACAATCTAGCTTCGAGGCTTCAGGTTCTCCGGGTCGTAGAGCGGCGCATATCCCACTCCGGCAACTTCAACCGGATAGATTTCATCGAAGTAAGACACCTCCAGCTGTCGCCCTTCCTCGCAGTATTCCTGCGGCAGATAGGCGAGGGCTATGTTTTTGCCGATGCTCGGGCCGTAGGCAATGGATGTTGTATAAGACCGCCGTCCCAGATCATCCACCAGTGTCTCCCCCGTATCCGGATGCATCACAGGCAGGTTGCCAACTGGGTAGCGCGCGACGCCGTCTTTATCGGTGTTGTCTGTCATCACCAGTGTACACAACGTGGCAGGCTGAGCCTCACGGGCGCGATACTCTGCGTGCTTATCTTTACCGCGGAAGTCAGCCGTTTTCACCTTAGGCCGGGATAGGTCGGCCTCAAATAGGTTGTACTGCGTGTGCAGGTCCGCATTTTGCAGGCGTAATGACTTTTCCAGGCGCCGCGAGTTTGCATAGGTCTCAACACCCACGGCAATCACGCCAATCTCGCGCAAAGCATCCCAGACAGCCAAACCATCCTCATAGCGCATATGCAGTTCCCACCCTTGCTCACCCACATAAGAGATGCGGAAAGCAGAGACGGTTTTGCCAGCAATGGTGATCTCGCGAATAGCTGCAAACGGGAAGTTTTCTGGTGTAAGGGCGTCAGGGTCCTCAACGACCTTCTGCAGGTTTTCACGAGCGTTTGGCCCCCAGATACCAATGGTCGTGTAATCCTCACTCACATCTGTGATGGAGACATTCCAGCCATTATTATCTGCAACACGCTGCATATAGACAAGATCACGCGGTCCAGCATCTGCTCCATTCACCAGTCGGCACCGGTCTTCCATACGAAACACCGTGAAATCAGCACGCACATGGCCATCATCATCCAGCATATGTGTGTAAATGCCTTTGCCAATATTCTTGTCACCGCCGATTTTAGCTGCGCACAGCCATTCCATCAGGTTAACGTGATCTGGACCCGAAATGTCAGTCATGTGAAAATGAGAGAGATTGATAATGCCGCAATCCTCGCTCATCTCCAGATGCTCCGCATTGGAAACACGCCAGAAATGGCGCTTGTCCCATTCGTTCTCACGCTCAGGCACACGGTTGCCATGCTTGTTCAGCAAGTGCTCATTGGCGGCATAGCCATGGGCACGTTCCCAACCTCCAAGCTCCATGAAGTAGCCACCAAGCTCAACTTCCCGCTCATAAAACGGTGAGCGACGGATGCCACGGGCATTGGCGAAAGGTTCGCGGGGATGAACAGGTGGATTGTAGATCTTCTTCGCAGTCTCCCAGCACCGGTCATGGATGTACTGCTCCTTGAGCTGGAACTCGTTGAAGCGGGAAAAGTCCACCGAGTTATGGTCCACATGGGTTTTGCCATAGGTCATCCAGTCAGCAATCAGCTTGCCCATGCCAGGACCGTCTTTAATCCAGATGCCGACAGCATACCAAAGCCCGCGCAACTTCCGGCTTTCTCCCATGGATGGACCACCGTCAACAGAGGCTTGTAAAAGCCCGTTGAAGGAATGGCTTTCATTGAATCCGAGCTCAGCCAGAACCGGCGTCAGCTCCATCGCCTTTTCCAGCGGCTCAATCACATCCTCAAGCACCAGATCTCGCTGGGAGGGAGACAGACGAGCCTGCTCTTTTTCCAAAATGTCACGCGGATGCACAAGGCGAGGGTTTTCCTCGTAATAGTAGCCCCATTCAATCTGCCCGCCCTCTGTACTCTTCGGATCACCCGTATCACGCATATAGGCAGAGTTGCCCTGATCGCGCAGCAAAGGCATGCCGATCTCAGCACCTGTGCCTTCAAACTCATTATAAGGACCGAAGAAAGTCAGGGGATGGTCCACTGGCATGACAGGCAAATCCTCGCCAGCCATCTCCGCAATAAGGCGCCCCCAAAGGCCAGCACACACCACAACATGGTCAGCATGGATGGTCCCGCGCTCTGTCTTCACCCCCGTGATACGGCCATTATCTGTGATGAGCTCCAGCGCCGATGTGTTGGCAAAGATCTTGAGCTTCCCGGTCGCTTCACCCTGATCGATAAGCTTGCCTGCAACCGTTTGAGAGCGCGGAACAACAAGACCGGCATCAGGATCCCACAAGGCGCCTTGGATCTGATCTTCTTCCAAAAGTGGGAATTTTTCTTTGGCTTCAGCAGCACTGATGATGCTCACATTGGTGCCAAAGGCTTTGCTTGAATCCACTCGGCGCTTGAGCTCGCCCATGCGCTCATCATCATCCACGCGAGCAACTTCCAACCCACCGATACGGGCGTAATGACCCATCTTCTCGTAAAAATCCATGGAATACATGGTGGTCCAGCAGGTCAAAAGATCGTGGCTGGTGGCATAACAGAAATCAGAGGCGTGAGCTGTCGATCCGATGTCTGTCGGAATGCCGGATTTATCGATGCCGACAATGTCGTCCCAGCCATTTTCAATCAGATGATGGATGACGGAAGCTCCAACAATGCCGCCAGCGCCAACAATCACAACTTTCGCTTTGTTAGGAAATGCGGACATGTTTTCGATCCTTTACTTCTATGAATTCTCGGTGCGTTGGCAGAGCAGTGTTGGGTGTGGGGAAGTGGCCGCTAGGAGGTAAAGACCACCGTGCTGTTGTTGTTCAGCATGACGCAGCCCTCCAGATGAAATTTGACGGCTCGTGCAAGAACGCGGGATTCAATATCCCGGCCTGCGGCCACAAAATCTTCAGCCGTCATGCCATGCGTCACCCGTTCAGTTTCCTGCTCGATGATCGGACCTTCATCCAGATCCGGCGTCACATAATGAGCGGTCGCACCAATCAGCTTCACTCCGCGATCATGAGCCTGATGATAGGGCTTTGCCCCTTTAAAGCTTGGCAGGAATGAATGGTGGATGTTGATGATCATGCCAAAGAACTTGCTGGACATTTCATCGCTCAGCACCTGCATGTAGCGCGCAAGGATAACCAGTTCCGCATTTGTTTTTTCAATGAGATCACTCAGCTTGGCTTCCTGCTCAAGCTTGTTCGCCTTGGTGATAGGCCAGTGATAAAACGGGATCCCCTCGTGGTCGGCAACGCCTTGGCTGTCCGCGTGGTTGGACACAATGGCGACGACATCGGCGTCAAGCCAGCCCACTTTGATCTGGTAAAGTAGATGCAGCAGCGCATGGTCAAATCTGGAGACCATGATGATGACCTTGGGACGACGTGAGAAATCTTCCACCTTCAGCCGCATTTTAAACCGGTCAACAGCAGGCGACAGGGCCAGCTCAAGCGCTGCTTTGTCGATGTGCTCAGGCACACGCACGGCAACCCGAAGGAAGAACTGGTTTGTCTTGCGATCACAAAACTGGTTCGCCTCAACAATATTTGCGCCGCGAGCAGCCAGGGCTGACGTCACTGTCGAGACAATGCCCGGTTGATCCACACAGGTGAAGCGAAGGATGAAGGATGTATCACTCACTAAACAGGTCTCTCCTAATCAAAATCCCAAATGAAACAAAGCGTTTCGCTGAACTCTTTGCATCTTCAAACTATCAATTTGGAGAGGTTTTACGCTCATAAATAGGAGATTTGCGTCAGATAGGGATTACCCCTACGACATTTGATTGAGCATCCATCAACACATCACGTCTGATCAATTTTTATGCGAGTGCAGATGGAATGCGTAGCCAAGCTGACTCAAATTAAGTATAAATACTGCATGGGCTTAAGCGTGGTCGCCAAAGCCCATAAATCCGGCCTCCTGACGCAGGTTAGGAGACTGGGCATGATGACGAAATTCGAGAAAGACGCAGGCCAGCATGGTCAGACCAACTGGAAAAATACGCCGCTGAAGACACGTTAAAACTGACCTGGATTGGATGGGCTCAGGCCGCAGACAGGCAATGTAATCATTGCAGTTTGTCGGTCTGAATATAAAGAGAAGCATCTCGTATGACACAGGCACTATCGCATCCGACCAACGCTTTGCGTAAACCAGTTTCCAAGCAGGAAAAGACCCGTCTTTCTGTTGGGTTTATTCTCGCCAAACGCTTCACCCTTTGCGCATTTGCCAACTTCGTTGATGTCCTTCGTCTCGCAGCAGATGAGGGTGATCGAAGTCGCCCGATCCTGTGCAATTGGACCGTCCTGTCAGACACTATGGACCCGATCCCATCCAGCAGCGCCGTCTCCGTTCACCCCAAAGAGCGACTAGGAGATCCGCGACGTTTCAACTACATCGTTGTGGTGGGCGGTCTCATTGATGAGAGCACGGAGTTCAGCCCGGCCTATCAAAACTTCCTGAAAGAAGCTGCCGCCGCCGGAATTCCCCTTGTGGGCGTGTGTACCGGTGCGTTTTTGCTTCATCGGTCCGGACTGCTGGACGGCTACAAAAGCTGCGTCAGTTGGTTCAGCCACTCTGATTTTAAAGAGCAGTTTGATGGCCTTGATCCGGTCACCGACCAGATCTTCGTCGTTGATCGTGACCGTCTCACTTGCGCAGGTGGTGTAAGTTCCGCCCATCTTGCCGCCTATCTGGTGGACAAACATGTAGGCCGCGCACATGCCAATAAAAGCCTGCACATCATGATCATTGATGATGCCCATCAGGCCGAAAAGCCTCAACCCGGCATCCCGCTTGATCTGAAAACTCAAAACCCCATTGTACAGCGCGCTCTGCACATCATGCAGCAAAACATTGACACGCCGATCTCCATTCAGGAAATTGCGCAGCGCATGGGCAAGAGCAAGCGCCAGATAGAACGTTACTTCCGCCTGTCTTTGGAAACATCACCACAGGTCGCTTTTCTCAATATTCGGTTGGATTTGGCGCGCCACTTGATCGAGAAAAGCCAAAAATCTGTTGCACAAATTGCGGTTGATTGTGGTTTTTGCGATTCATCCCACCTCAGCCGCATGTTCCGCCGCCGGTACAGCTGTACGCCGCAGGTCTTACGACGCGTCTCTGTGACAGAAGAGAAAGTCGCCTAAAAAAATGCCGCCGAACCTGAAAGGTTGCGGCGGCATTGAAAGTTAAGAGGCTAAGTTATCGCGATAACCTAGCGCGGCTCGCTTGCAAGTCCTCTCCAAATTGCAACACACATGATAAGCAAGACGATTGTGAAAGGCAGTCCGGTGGAGATCACCATGGACTGCAAAGACTTCAGTCCGCCTGCAGAAAGCAGCAGCACGATCGCAATCAAGCCTTCAAACAGACACCAGAACACACGCTGAGGAACCGGCGCATCCACTTTGCCGCCTGCAGCAATCGTATCAATCACCAAAGAACCGGAATCGGAAGAGGTGACAAAGAAGACGATCACAAGCACGATACCGACAAAGCTTGTGATTGTTGCCCATGGCATAGCTTCCAGCATTGTGAACAGCTGAACTGGCAGCGCAGCTTGCTGAACAGCAGTGTAGCCATCATTGACAATCTGGTTGATCGCAGCACCACCAAAGATGGACATCCAAAGCACGCATACCAATGATGGAATGAGCAGAACGCTAATCAGGAACTCACGAACAGTACGACCACGGCTGACACGGGCGATGAACATGCCCACGAAAGGTGACCAGGAAATCCACCAAGCCCAGTAGAAGGATGTCCAACCCTGCATGAAGTTGACATCTTCACGACCAACCGGGCTGGAAAGTGCAGGAAGATACTGCAAATAAGCGCCGAGGAAGTTCAGAGCATCTGGCAGCAAGATCAGGCCCGGACCCGCAATAACAACAAAGAGCACCAGCAGAGCAGCCAGTCCCATGTTGATTTCGGAAAGCAGCTTCACACCCGCTTCAAGACCGCGCACAACGGAGACAAGCGCAATCGCAGTGATTGCAGCAATCAGTATGACCTGCCATGTGCTGTCAATTGGCATGCCAAACAGCTTGTTGAGGCCGGAGTTCGCCTGAACAGCGCCCAGACCAAGAGAGGTTGCGAGACCAAACAGGGTTGCGAAAACGGCAAGAATATCGATGATATGTCCCGGCCAACCCCAAACACGTTCGCCGAAAATCGGATAAAAAGCAGAGCGGATTGTCAGCGGCAAGCCTCTGTTGTAGCTGAAGAACGCCAGGCTCAATCCAACAACAGCATAAATCGCCCATGGGTGTAGACCCCAGTGGAAGATAGAGGCAGCCATACCCAGACGGATCGCTTCTTCCTGTGTGGCAGCTGCACCAAGCGGCGCCCAATCGGTTCGCACGCCATCAGCACCAACAGTTGTGCCACCCAATGAAGAGGCAAAGTGGCTGATCGGTTCAGAAACACCGTAGAACATCAATCCGATGCCCATACCAGCTGCAAACAGCATGGAGAACCAGCTCAGATAGCTGAAGTCCGGCGTAGCTTCCTTGCCACCAAGGCGCACTTTGCCGTAAGGGCTCACCACGATTACAAGGCAGAGGATAACAAAAATGTCGGCAGCGCCAATAAAGAACCAGTCAAAGCTCTTCGTGACAGTAGAAAAGAGCGTGCTGAAAACGGAGTTTGCTTGCTCTGGTAAAAGTAAGGTGTAGGCAACAAATGCAACGACAGCTAAAGCTGAAATAGCGAATACTGGATTGTGAATGTCAAACCCAATGGGTCCAAATTTTCCTTCAATGTTATCTTGGCCAAGACTGTAATCCGAGTCTGCCATGTCGTCCGATGGACTATCCATAATATCCGCCGGAGGCCGGTCGGAATTGCGTAAATCAGTCATGAAGCTTCTCCTGTGTTGGACCGTTTATCTTGTGGTCAGGAGAGATCCTTGGGCTGGACCCTTCTTATCGTTCTTATTGATTTAGATACACTTTTTTATTGTCACTTATCAATGGATGGGGGAGTGCCAAACACTAAAGGTCCACTTCAATGTCTGACAAAGGTGTTGTGCAGCAAATCAGGATTTTACCCTGATCAATTTCCCGTTTTCGAATGCCTCCGCCATGTTGCATGTCGGTTTCACCCGAAACCAGTTGAGATTTGCATGTACCACAAATACCGCGTTGGCAGGATGCCATCGGCAAAATACCAGCTTCACGCGCAGCAGAAAGGATTGTCATGCCCGGCCCACACTCAACCACGTGACCGGTCTTGGTGAAGGTGACCCGATAGGTTTGGTCACTGATTTCCGGCGCAGAAATCTGATCCTCAAAGGTACCAGCTGTCTCAGCTCCAAAGTCAAAGCTTTCTTCATGGTAGTTAGCCATGTCGAAGCCTGCTTCCTGCAGCATGTTTTGCACGCCTTCCATGAAACGGGCAGGGCCGCAACATAGGATCTTCCTGTCTTTAAAGTCTGGCGACATAAGTGACAGCATCTGAAGGCTCAAACGACCTTCAAACCCGCTCCAGCTGTTGTATCCAGATGTCGTGCTGCACGTAAATGAGAGCTTGAAGGCAGGGTTTTGTGCAGCCAGCAATTCCAGTTCATGTCTAAAGATGATATCCGCAGGTGTGCGTGCGGCATGAATAAAATGCAGATCTGTCGGCTCTGCAAGATCGCAGGCCGTGCGGGTCATTGACATCATGGGGGTGATGCCACTGCCTGCTGAAATGAATAACAGCTTCTCTTCCTGCGTGGCATCCGTGGTGAACTCACCAGCAGGGCCAGAGACATTCACTTCCTTGCCCGGCAGCATGTTGTCCAAAAGCCAGTTGGAGCCCGGACCACCCGGCACCCGTTTGACCGTGATCTCAACACGATAGGGCCGCGCAGCAGAAGCGGAAATTGTGTAACTGCGCATGATCATGCCTTCGACCGGAAGCTCGAAGGTCATGTGTTGGCCGGGATAGAACCTGAAAACCCGAGGCTCGCGCGCAGAAAACAGGAACGTCTTCACATCATGCGTTTCCTGCCGCACTTGTCGGCAGACCAGAACATCATCCACCTCCGGATCCCACATGGGGATCCGGGTCGCTTCGGTGAAGTGTTCTTCATCATAGTCCGTGACGGTCTTCAGATCATCAAAAGTTACGTTCTGAGTCATGCGTCCGCCATTTCAACATCACCGGCAGGCATGTGCGCTTTGTGGCGTTCAATATACCAATCACAAAGTGCTTCTACATGAGGCTCTGTGTATTCCGAGTATGGGCCTTGCTCATAAGCAGGGTCTTCACTGCCAAGCTGTGCCAGCCGCACCAGATCCGCATCCTGCTGGTTGGTCATCATCCAGACCTGCTTCAGATTGTCGAGGTTGTAATCTTCTCCCTCAATCGCATCCTTGTGCACCAGCCAAGTGGTCCGCACGAGTGTACGATCCGGCGACAATGGGAAAGCAGCAAAGGTCACGATGTGATCACTCATAAAATGGTGCCAGGAGTTGGGATTATGCCAGAAGCTCAAGCCACCAAGCTTGGCGTCCTTGAAGTTTCCAAGCAGCTTCTTGCTGGCGATCTTGGTGTCCAGAGTATGGGACTCGCCTTCGCCCATCAAAGGCAGGCGAATGCAACGGAAGCTGGTGGCGTTGGCCAGCTTGTCCACCTCGGCAGAAGGCAGGCCAGCGGCCTCCCAGCGCTTATGCTCGCTCTCAAGCAAAGACAGATACTTGTTGACGTCAGCCGTGCGCCGCTCATCCATTTCATCAGGCGAAAAGCCAAAGCCAAACTCTGAGAGTGGAACGGTGAGCTGCGGATGAGTACCTTCGCAGTGATAACACTCACGGTTGTTCTCAAGCGTCAGCTTCCAATTGCCTTCTTCAATCAGATCAGCCGTGTAGGCCACCTTACAGTTGGCAATATCATGAGGCGCAATATAGGTCTCCATGATCTGCGCCATCTCTTCAATGTCTTCCGGAGGGTTCTCCGCAAGGCAAATAAAGATGAGACCTGCAATTGAACGCACATGAACGGTCTTCAGGCCATGACAGGTCTTGTCGAAGTCCTTGCCCATATGCTCGGCCAGAATGAGTTCGCCATCCTCGTTATATGTCCACCCATGATAGCGGCAAACAATGTTGCCGATTGTGGCCTCAGGCTCATCAATGAGCTTCGCACCACGATGCCGGCAGATGTTATGAAAGCCGCGGATGTACATGTCATCGCCGCGCAAAAGCAGGACGGATGTCTTGCCGATTTCAACGGTAATGCAATCGCCCGGTTCCGGAAGCTGAGGTTCAACAGCTACGAAAATCCAGTGTTTGCGAAAGAAGACCTCCATGTCCAGATCAAGAATGTCGGGAGCACTATAGAAGGGGGCGTTGAGGCTTTTGCCCTTTTCGCGGTGAGCTATAAGATCTTGAATGTAAGACGGAACGCTCATGTTCAGATACCTCGGCTTAAAATGATGCCTGGGAAGTTGACCGGTGCAGGTTGCTGAGATGATCAGGTGTCTGGCCTGATCGTGAAGAACAAGTCGATAGAACGTCAATCACTTCTGTATGAGGTGATTTGGAATTAGCGTGCTTGTAAAGAGGCTTAGCGTAGTTTGTAAAAGAGAATTCAGAGAACACCAAAGAGGCATGACTTGAATTCAGCCACACATGATCAAAACCGGTGGAATGAACTGAAGCTGGCTCAGCACAGACGAGCCAGGAGTTCGTCGTTTTGCGGCAAGGCCTGTGTTTCGCACAAGCATTGGAAAATGCTGACTGATACACTTTAAGCCTCCCTCTTACAGTGTGACAGTTCTCTAAAATTTCATGGGCAGTTTCTTTGCGTCAGGCCCGTGAAACTCGAGAGTAATCAGGAAATCTAGTTCGAATTAATCTCATGGAGGCAGGAAGTTTGAGGCACATTGACAGTAAAAATGCGACGCCTCTACGTTGCTCCCGCTGCAAATTCAAGACAGCCTCAACCACACGGTGAATTGATAGTCTGAATGACAGAGATTATGGGCAGAAATGCTGCAGAAAATGCTTAGGCATCTGACGAAAACGCCAGGTTGATCCGCACGAGGCGTGCGCAAAAGCTCAAATAAAATTGAAGAGAGGCAGGATAAATGCGCTCAAGAAAAATGCGGCCCTAAAGGCCGCATTCAAACTCCGCAACAGCTACCGTCAGCAGCCCCATCACATGGGGCACAAACGAACGCCAAACATCCAGCCGAAACTGGTTTTGCTCTTCTCGCGTCAGGATCACCTGCACACTATCAAAAATAGTCCGCACCCCACGACCACTCTTCAGTTCCGCAAGGTTTCGTGGACAGGACGTAGAGAGCAGCTCCTCAGCTTCAGGACCTGAAATTCGGATACTGACTTCCCGACTGGAAATGTCTGTCAGACTATGAACAGCGTCCGGATAGATCGCTGCCAACGATTTTTCAATTTCTGAACGCGCCTCCATTGGACAGGTCAGCATCCACTCATCCGGCCCCAATTTGAGGGCCGTCATGTCGCCTGAATGAGCGCTCTCGCTGATGGATGAGGGCAGCTCAAAACCGAGTGCTTTTGACATAGCAACGGTGTTTTCACGCTTACAACGCAAACTAAAACGGCCCATCGCTGGCAGTGTTTCGACTGTACTATTGAAAGCCATGTGTGCCACTCCCTTACATCTTAATCCGGTCGCCATCAGGATCGTAAAACACGGTCCCGCTGACAGTTGCACGATGGGTTTGATCTGGCATTGGAATATCTATTGAGGTGCCATTCCGCTCAAAACCACCTTCAATCAAAGCCATAGCAATGGAACGCCCCAGTGCTTTACTCCAGTAGGAAGACGTCACATGCCCCAACATCTTAGCCGGGATAGCAGTGTCACCGCTCTCAACAATCTGCGCGCCTTCCTCCAGCACAACACTTGGATCTTCCGTCAAAAGACCAACCAGTTGCTTTCGGTTTGGCAACAGCATATCAGGCCGCGTCAAAGAGCGCTTGCCGACAAAGTCTGGCTTCTTCTTGCCAATGGCCCAGGTCAGGCCCGCATCCGCTGGCGTAACAGTGCCATCGGTGTCCTGACCAACAATGATAAAGCCTTTTTCTGCCCGCAAAACATGCATAGTTTCAGTGCCATAAACACACATGTCGTACTTCTTGCCTTCCTGATAAAGCATCTCCCAAAGCGCGCGCCCATGTTCCGATGGAACGTTCACTTCAAAACCCAACTCACCAGTAAAGCTGACGCGGAAGAGACGAGCTTCAAAACCACCCACAGTGCACTCACGAAGCGCCATATGCGGGAAGGCTTTAGCAGAAAGATCTGTACCTTTTACAAATGGTTCCAGCACCTTACGAGCATTCGGCCCATTCAGTGCAATGGTTGACCATTGCTCGGTCGTAGAGGTGAGCCACACATCCAGATCAGGCCATTCGGTCTGTAAAAAGTGCTCCATCATGGTCAAAACGCGCGCCGCACCACCAGTTGTCGTCGTCACATGGAAGCGGTCTTCACTGATCCGCCCGATAACACCATCATCCCGAATGAAACCATCTTCACCCAGAAGTAGACCATAGCGACACCGACCTGATGCCAGCTTTGTCCATGGGTTGGTATACATCCGGTTCATGAACTCGGCAGCATCCGGCCCGACAACTTCGATCTTGCCGAGAGTAGAGGCATCAAACATGCCGACAGAAGCGCGCGTTTCTCTGCATTCCCGCACCACTGCCGTGTGCATATCTTCACCAGCCCTGGGGTAATACCACGCACGGCGCCACAAGGAGACCGGCTCAAATACAGCACCGTTCTCTTCCGCCCAACTATCAATGTTGGTCTTGCGCGTTACTTCAAACAGCTCGTCCTTGTGATAGCCGGCAAACGTTCCAAATGTCGTGGGTGTATAAGGCGGACGGAATGTAGTTAGGCCAACCTTGGGAGTAGGGCGCCCAAGTTCATTAGCAGCGATCTTCAAACCGTTCATGTTTGACATCTTGCCCTGATCGGTCGCCATGCCATTGGTCGTAAAGCGTTTTACGTGCTCAATGGAGAGCATACCTTCGCGCACAGCGAGGCGAATATCCTTGGCTGTCACATCGTTCTGAAAATCAACAAAAGCCCGGCGTGCCAGCTTGTCATCGTTGCTTGGCAGCTCTTCCATAACGATACCGGAACCAGCTCGATCCCCATCAACATCAACGGAAAGACCCGGCGCATTCTGCCCCAATGAAATCAAAGCTTGCTGAGCTGCATGCACACCATCATCAAAAGCGGCCTGCTGGCTCCATAACCCACGCCCACCACCCGCGATATGACACCGTTCGGTTCGCTCACCAGGCAAGAAGACTTCGTTCTCTTCATCCCAATGCAAACTGCCTTTGGTATGAGAGAACAAGTGAAGGGATGGGGTCCACCCACCACTCATCAAAACTGCATCACAAGGGATGGAAATGATGTCTGTAACGTGCTGATCGCCAGAAATCCTGCCGACTTTCACCCCGGAGACGCGCTTTGTCCCGCTTACTGACGTTACACTGTGACCTACCTTCGCCGCTATGCCGCGTTTTTGGGCTTCCGATTGCAAGTAGTCATTCACAGTGGTGCGTACATCAACAATCGCAGGGATTTTCACACCTGCATCAGCAAGGTCAAAGGCGGCGTACCAGGCTGAATCGTGGGATGTAACCACAACAGCAGCATTACCAACCTTCACGCCGTAGCGGTTGAGATAGGTCTGCGCCGCACCTGCCATCATCACACCTGGACGATCATTACCCTCAAACACCAACGGGCGCTCAAGTGCACCTTGAGCAAGAATGACCTCTTGCGCCCGAACACGCCACATCCGTTCTCGTGGAGCATTTGCAGGCGGGTTTTCCATGTGATCCGTGAGCTTTTCAGCAACGCCCACCATGTTCTCATGGTAATAGCCAATAGCAGTCGCACGGGTCATGATACGAACGTTGTCGCAGGCTTCAAGCTCAGCAATAACTGCTGTAAGCCAGCTCTCGGTGTTCTTTCCATCAATGGCAGATGGAGCCTCCGAAAGCAAAGATCCTCCAAGCTCCCGGTTCTCATCGACGAGGACCACATCAGTTCCATTGCGAGCCGCCGTTAACGCAGCTGCAAGCCCTGCAGGCCCAGCACCAACAATCAGCAGTTCCGTATGCAGATAACGCGAGGCATAAGTGTCAGCATCCGGTTCGGTTGGGGAGACGCCCAATCCGGCAGACGCGCGGATAACAGGCTCATAAACCTTGTCCCAAAAGCTCTTTGGCCACATGAAAGTCTTGTAGTAGAACCCGGCTGCAAACAGCTTGTGGAGCTTGTCGTTCACAGCACCCACATCAAAGTTCAGGCTCGGCCACTTGTTCTGGCTAACAGTGGTCAGCCCTTCGTAAAGCTCCTGAACGGTAGCGCGGGTGTTCGGTTCAAAGCGACCTGCACCAGAGCGGGATGTTCCAATCAACGCGTTTGGTTCTTCTGATCCGGCTGTCACAGGACCACGCGGACGGTGATACTTAAATGAGCGCCCCATAAGATGAACGCCGTTAGCAAGCAGGGCAGAGGCAACCGTATCGCCTTCATATCCTTGGTAGGAAACGCCATCAAAAGTGAAGCGAACACGCTTATCGCGATTGATGCGGCCTTTGCCCTCAACTCTCCAGTTGTTCATTGTTCTCTTCACCTTCTGCGTGGCTAGTCGGGCAGGCCTGTCCAATCTCATAGGTGGCGATGAATTTGTCGCTCACAGTGTTCCGCAGAGCGTTGAAATAACGCCCACAACCATGTGAGTGTCGCCATTGCTCGGCATGATCTCCGCGTACATTGGAGCGAATAAACAGATAGTCGCGCCATTCAGCATCTGTTTGCTCAGCTGGGTTTTCTGGGCGTGCGATATGTGCTTGCCCGGCATATTCAAATTCCAGTTCAGGCAACTTTTCCTTGCAATAAGGACAGTGGATTAAGAGCATCAGGCTGCCTCCTTAGTGCGCCACGGCAGCAGCTGCTGCTTCATCAATCAAACGACCTGTTTCAAAACGCGAGAGCGTGAACGGCGCATTGATAGGGTGAGGATCATCTTTTGCAATTGTGTGCGCAAAAACATGCGCAGAGCCCGGCGTTGCCTTGAAGCCGCCCGTACCCCAACCACAATTGAGGTAGAGGCCTTGCACAGGGGTCTTTCCAAGGATTGGAGAACGGTCAGGCGTCACGTCAACCACACCGCCCCATTTGCGCAGCATGCGCATACGGCGGAAAATCGGGAACACTTCGCAAATGGCAGCAAGCGTATGCTCTATCAACGGCAAGCCACCGCGTTGAGAATAAGAAACGTACTGATCTGTTCCAGAACCAATCACCAACTCGCCCTTGTCAGACTGGCTGATATAGGCGTGCACACTGTTGGACATCACCACTTGAGGAAAGATCGGCTTAACAGGTTCAGACACAAGCGCCTGAAGAGGATAGCTTTCTAGAGGAAGCTGCACACCGGCAGTATCCATCACCACAGAGGTTCCGCCAGCTGCAGAAACCGCTATCTTTTTAGCCTTTACAAAACCACGCGCAGTTTGAAGTCCGGTGACAGTTCCGTCTGGTCCTCGTTCGATTGATAGAACCGGACAGTTCTGAATAATATCAATGCCTCTTGCCGCAGCAGCGCGTGCATACCCCCAAGCCACCGCGTCATGCCGTGCCGTCCCGCCACGTTGCTGAAACGCGGCTCCCATCACCGGATAACGTGCGTTGGCCGCAATATTGAGGGGCGGGCACTTTTCTTTGGCCTGTTCAGGAGTGAGCCAGACATTATCAACGCCGTTCAAACGATTGGAGTGTATGTGACGCTTGAAGCTCTGCACATCATGAACATTGTGCGCCAACATCATCACACCGCGCTGCGAGAACATGACGTTGTAGTTCAGGTCCTGACTAAGCCCATCCCATAAGTCGACGGCATGGTCATAAAGGCGTGCACTTTCATCATAAAGATAGTTCGAGCGAATGATGGTCGTGTTCCGGCCGGTGTTGCCGCCGCCAAGCCATCCCTTGTCAATCACCGCCACATTGGTGATGCCATGTTCTTTTGCCAGATAGTAGGCGGCCCCAAGGCCATGCCCACCAGCACCTACGATAATGACGTCATATTCGCTTTTCAGCTCAGCGTCAGGCCATTGCGGCTCAACGTTTTTATAGCCTGTGAGCGCTCCTTTCAGGAGCGTCATTGCGGAAAATTTTGACAAGGCTACCTCCTTGGAATTCAAGAGAGTTTGCCCACTATGTAAAATTGTGTATGGTACCCTTGCGAATATTATGAGGTATTTTTGCGCAGGAGACATAAGTGCAGAACGTAACACGGACCAATCGGCAATCTCGTCCTGCACTCAATGTTGGTTTCATTCTGGCCAACCGGTTCACATTGTCGGCCTTCGCTAGCTTTATTGATGTCCTGCGCCTTTCTGCCGATGAAGGAGACAGCAGCAGGCCAATCCTATGCAGCTGGAGCGTCATCGCACCTGATATGGAGCCCATCCGCGCCAGTTGCGGCGTGCGCATCCATCCTGATACAAATTTGATCGATCCAGCTCATTTTGATTACCTGGTGGTTGTAGGAGGGCTGATCGACCACATCGAACGCCTTGATCTTCGCTATGTGCACTATTTGAAATCAGCTGTGTCGAAGGGAGTGCCATTGATCGGCTTGTGTACTGGTAGCTTTATTCTGCACCGTGCCGGTTTGATGAACGGCTATAAATGTTGTGTGAGCTGGTTTCACCGGGCGGACTTCCTTGAGCAATTTGATGGATTGGAGCCAGTCTCTGATCGCATTTTTGTGGTGGACCGGGACCGCATTTCCTGTTCAGGGGGAACCAGTGCAGTGCATGTTGCAGCCCATCTGGTTGAGCGTCATGTTGGCCTGCGGCAAGCCCGCAAGAGCCTTCATATTCTGATGGTGGATGAAGCCCAGGATGACAGCAAAGCCCAACCGTTCCTGCCAACGTCACTTAAAGCCAAAGATAATCTGGTCCAAAGGGCAGTGCTGATGATGCAGCAGGAAACGGAAAATCTGCGCAGCATAGAGCAGCTTTGTAAGATGCTGGGCGTTGGACGGCGTAGTCTTGAAATGAAATTTAAGTCTGACCTCGGTAAATCCCCAGCCGAAGCACTCAGTCATATACGAGTAGAAGAAGCCAAACGCTTACTGGGAGAAACAGAGGCAACCATCACAGATGTTGCCATCCGATCCGGTTTTTTTGATGCATCCCACTTTAACAAGGTCTTCCAAAAACACACCAGCATGACCGCAAGTGCATATCGCAATTCCTTACCTGCTTAAGAAGGCTTCTTCTTGAGCAGCGAACCAACAAAGCCAAACAATCCTGCCCAAATAATTGAAGACAGCACTGTGAGGCAAATGCGCAGCAGGCCAGACATTTCTCCAAGAGGCACATCCAGCAGCCAACTGGCCGTAATGAAGGGGAACAGAAGAATATTCGCAAGTATTGGCGAAACCTGAAGGCCGATGAAAAACCCTAGAGGAACAGCAATCAATCCGAATGCGGCCCCAAAAATGATGAAGATGTAAATCATGGCCTCAATGAAGTATGCAGTTTGAACCTATCTCCAAGTTTTGTCAGCTCCACGTTTCTCTGTAAACCAGTATTATTGTGAAGCTCGCTATTGAATCCTGTCATAAACTTTAGAACCGCAGTCGGATCAAGCTTTTACGCGCATCATCTTAGGATCATACAAAGGCGTTAAGTGCACGTCACAGGGTACGCGTTCTGTTGCAACTTCCAGCTCATACTTGCCACCAAGAACAAACTCACGATCAACACCATCAGTATTGCGGACATATCCCAAGCCGATGGATTTTTGCAACGTATGACCAAAGCCACCGGATGATAGCCAGCCGACCCTTACACCGTCGCGATAAATCGTTTCTCGGCCTGACAATATGATGTCGCCATCAGTTACAAAAGTCGCCAGCATCTTTTTGACACCGTGTGTTCGTTGTTCTTCAATAGCACCACGACCTTTGAAGGCTATGTTCTTCTTCAGTTTCACTGCCCAGCCAAGGCCAGCTTCTTCTGGGGTATGATCGGGACCTATGTCGCTTCCCCAGGCCCTGTATCCTTTCTCCAAACGCAACGTTTCAATAGCTCTGTATCCAGCATTACGCAGCCCAAACTCCTGTCCTGCTTCATGAAGCGCAGTGTAGACGGTTGTTGCGTACTCAACGGGTAAATGCAGTTCCCAGCCCAGCTCCCCAACATAGGTCACTCGAAGCGCATGAACAGGACAGCCTGCAATGCCGATTTTGTGAGCTTGGCCAAACCGAAAATGATCATTACTCACGTCATCACGGGTTACGCGTTTCAAGATCTCGCGAGAGTTGGGCCCCATAAGAGAAAGGACCACATAAGCCGAAGTGACATCTACCAGCTGAACATTCATGCCCTCTGGAATATTGCGGGAAATCCAATCGAAATCATGGATGGCAAAACCAGTTCCCGTGACAATGTAGTACTCATCTTCTGCCATTCGCACGCAGGTAAGATCGCATTCAATACCGCCATGATCGTTGAGCATTTGCGTGTAGATCAGTGAGCCGATCGGCTTATCTACGTCATTTGCTGCAATCCAGCTGAGTGCATCGACTGCATCAGGTCCCTTGAGTGTAAATTTTGCAAAGGACGTCTGGTCGAAGAGCACCGCAGAGGAGCGGGCTGCGTTATGTTCGCGGCCAACAGGTTCGTGCCAATTGGGCCTCGCAAAAGTATAGATGTCTTTTTGAGCTTCTCCATTATGAGTATCTGCATACCAGTTGGCGCGTTCCCATCCCAGTTTTTCGCCAAACACCGCGCCATCTGCTTTCAAAAACTCATAGAGCGGTGATTTGCGACAGGGACGACCGCTTTCATGTTCCTCACTCGGCCAAGCCATTGTGTAGTGTTTGGCATAGGCTTCTTTTGTCCGCGTACGTATCCAGTCACTATCAAAGTGCGGACGTCCAAAACGACGAATGTCGACAGGCCACAGGTCGAAGAGTGGTTCGCCTTTTGCGATCCATTCTGCCAGTGCCATTCCAGCGCCACCGCCAGCGGCGATGCCAAACGCATTAAAGCCTGCATTGACGTAAAAGTTTTTGAGTTCAGGAGCTTCACCCATGATGAAATTGCCATCCGGCGTAAAGCTCTCTGGTCCGTTGATGAGTTCTTTGATACCTGCAGTCTCCAAAGCCGGAACTCGGCCAAGAGAAAGCTCCATCAACGGTTCAAAGTGCCCAAAGTCGCTGTCGAGCAATGTGTAGTGGAAGTCTTTTGGAATGCCATCCTCGGCCCAGGAAAGGGGGTTGGCTTCATATCCGCCCATAACAAGGCCGCCGACCTCCTCCTTGTAATAGGTCAGTCGGTCCGGATCTCGAAGCGTTGGCAAATCTCTGGGCACGCCAGGTATCGGCTCGGTGACCATGTACTGATGCTGCATTGGTACCAAAGGCACATTCACACCAACATGCTTTGCAAAGTCTCGCGTCCATTGCCCGCAGCAGGCAACGACAACAGCGCAGTCAATCCGGCCTCGGCTGGTTTCAACGCCTCTGATTACCCCTTTGTCGACATCAACACGCAGCACTTTCGTGTCTTCAAAAATCTGTGCCCCTGCCAAACGAGCCCCCTTGGCAAGAGACAATGTTATATCCGAAGGATTTGCCTGGCCGTCACTTGGCAGATAAGCCGCGCCAATAACATCATCGACTTGCATCAAAGGCCAGAGATCCTGAGCTTCTTTAGGTGTCAGAAGCTGCATATCTAAACCAAAGGAATGCGCAGTCGTTGCCTGACGTTGCACCTCAGTCCATCTCTCATGATTACAGGCAAGGCGAAGGCCGCCATTCATCTTCCAACCAGTTGCCTGTCCGGTCTCCTCTTCAAGGCGTTTATAAAGATCAACGGAATACCCAAGGAGTTGAGTGATATTGGCATTTGAACGCAATTGCCCAACCAGCCCCGCAGCATGAAAAGTTGTGCCAGACGTCAGTTTTTTCCGCTCAAGCAAAACAACATCCCAGCCCAGTTTTGCAAGGTGGTAAGCGGTCGAACACCCGACAATGCCGCCACCTACGATCACAGCCTTCGCCGTTTTTGGCAATTCTTTCATCTCAACCTCACTTCAACTGCAAATCAGCATATGTATGCTCAAACCGGAGCAAGTTTTCTCTGGTATAGCTGGCGTAATCGAACTGTATTTTGGATGTCTGCTCAGACACCATGCTCCACATACTCTCGCGCAGTAAGGATGCGCATTTCATGGCACTGTATTGGGCCCAAAGTGCATCGGAGACCGGTTCGTCAAAGTATGTTTCGAGCAGTATCTTTTGCAAGCCTTCAGACAAACTTGCATTTGTTGCCAAACCTCCCAGGTCGAACAACGGAGAGTTCAGGCCTGCGTACTCCCAGTCAACCAGCCAAAGCCGCTCATTCTCATTTAAGATGTTCGCTGGAAGAAGATCGTTGTGGCAAAGAACCAACTGCACCTTCCCAACCGCACGCTCAAGCTTTTCAGCCTTGGCCATCAACGCATTGAGGCTCGGCAGATGATCCGAGTCCATAAGGCGAAGTGTTTCGGCATAATCGCGCAGGATGTGAAAGACCCAAAAAGCGAGGACAGGGCCACGTATCAGTTGCGTTGCTTCTCTGTGAACTTTGGTCAGGACACCCGCGATAGAGCGAAGCCTTTGCGGATCTTGGATATCGGCTTCGCTCAATGGTTCAGCGTCAACGTAATCCTGAACCAGCGCACCTTTTTGGAAGTAACGGACTGCAGGAGCAACGCCTGCGGCATGGGCAGCCCGGCAAGCTGAGAGTTCATTGAACCGCATAACCCCATGTTCTACGATGTCTTCTCCAAGGCGCACCACATAAGTGTGTCCTTCATCAGTGATCTTCACATTGAAATTCGTAATGCCACCGCCCAGAATTTCGACATTCGTTGGTTTCTTCCAAAATGGCAGTTCAAGGGCTCTTGTTACGGCTAATTCCTTTGTCAGTGTTTCGCTCATGTTGCCAACCCCAATCTTGCTCGAGAGGATTTCGCAAGCGCGGACAAAATCCGATCCGCGATGATTGCAATAAAGGCTACGGCCAAGCCTGCGACAATGCCTTGGCCTGTATTTGCTTTCGTAAGTGCAATGTAAACTTCCTGCCCCAAATCCCGCGTGCCAACGAGAGCAGTGATCACCAGCATAGACAAAGCCAGCATAATCGTTTGGTTCAATCCCAACAGCAGTGAGGGAACAGCCAAAGGAAGCTTTATACGCCAGAGCAACTGCCAGCGTGTACATCCAGATACCTTACCAGCCTCAATCACTTGCGGACTAATCTCACGGATCCCATGGGCGGCGTAGCGTAGAGCAGGAGCCATTGCATAAAGCACGATAGCAACCATGGCGGAAAACTCACCAACGCGGAAAAGCATGACGACAGGGATCAGATAGACAAAACTTGGGAGCGTCTGCAGAGTGTCAACCAGAGTGCTGAGTACTCTGTCTGCCCGCTCAGATTGTCCGGCCCACACGCCGAGCGGCATCCCAATCACCGCTGCTATTAACACTGAAACGCCACAGAGGTAGACGGTGATCATTGCATCCCGCCACAATCCATTGGCAGCAACAAAACCTGCCAGCGTTGCGCATAAAAAACCTAGTCGCCACCCGCCAACGCGCCACCCAATAAGCCCGAGCGCTATGATGCCCCAAGCCCAGGGAATGCCTACAAAGAAACGTTTTATCGGCAAAAGAAGGTAGGTCAGTAACGCCGTCTTGATTGCTTCAAAAACCTCAAAGAAATTGATGTTGATCCATTTGATGGCCTCATCCCAGAAAGAGCCAGTGGTGAGAACCATGGCCTCAGGATAACTTTGAATTGCAGGGAACACCTTCCCCAGAATCGCTAGTAAAACCGTGACTGCCAATGCAATGGCAGCGTACATCAGAGGCGTTATCTGAGTTACGGATGCACTTTGGGTCTGCGAGTGAACATTCAGCGAAAAAGCCTGGCTTAGCCGGTCCAGCGCAATTGCAATCACGACAATTGCCAAGCCAGCTTCAATGCCTCCACCAATGTCTAAACGACGCAGTGCAGCCAAAACATCGTAACCCAGACCGCCAGCGCCAATGATGGAGGCGATGATCACCATGTTCAGCGAGAGCATGATGACCTGATTAACACCCACCATTAAGGTTGGCAGAGCAGAGGGCAGCAACACCTTCCACATCATCTGGCGTGGCGTACAACCAGCCATGCGTCCGGCTTCATGCAGCGGCTCAGGTACGGATTGTAATGCAACAAGCACCACGCGGACCATGGGAGGCATGGCATAGATAATCGTGGCCACTAATGCAGAGACCGGCCCAAACCCGAACAGAAACAAGATCGGCACAAGGTAAGCAAAGATCGGGACTGTCTGCATTAAATCAAGCAATGGGCGCAGGAGCCGCTCAAAGCGCTCTGAACGATAAGCCAGAATGCCCAGCATCAATCCACTAAGCACACCGAAAGGGACTGCAATAGCAATGGACGCCAAAGTCACCATCGCACTTTGCCATTGACCGAAAACAACCAGATAGAGGAAACAGCCACCCGCCAAAGCTGCAAGTCTCCAGCCACCTGCTTTCACTGCCAATAAGATCATAAGAAAGGTCACAGCGATCCAGCTCATGGAAGGGAAGATCTCAACGGCTTGTTGACCGAGACCAGAATGAAACCCATCCGCAAGAAAAGCACGCATTGTGTTGTATGGCGCTTCAATTATTGCCGAAAGAAACCGCGTCAACTGGCGAAAAGTGAAGAGACCAAATCCCGCATCTTCCACAAGCCAAGCCATGAAAGTGCTGATCCGTTCATCCAGTTGCCATTGCCAGGCACTTGGAAACTTAATGATCCAGCGGGCATCGAGTGCCTTGTAAAGTGGAAAGGAATAGCTTGAGAGAAGCCAGGTTGAAGCGAAAAGCAAAAGCCAAAA
This sequence comes from Pseudovibrio sp. W74, assembly GCF_001623085.1. Lineage (NCBI taxonomy): Bacteria > Pseudomonadati > Pseudomonadota > Alphaproteobacteria > Hyphomicrobiales > Stappiaceae > Pseudovibrio > Pseudovibrio sp. W74. The sequence goes on along the minus strand of NZ_LMCJ01000008.1, from coordinate 131,486 downwards.
GGAATGAGGGTTGCGCAAGCTGTCACGGAGATGGAAGTTCATTCCACTAACTCCTGCCCAAGCATTACGCTGACAATCTTTTCACGATCGATAGTACCAACAGGTACACCGTCATCGTCCAACACCCGAAATGCGCGACTGGTTTTCCCAACCTCGGAAGCTACATCTGCAACCTTCAGGCTATAGCTTAAATCGCCTGCATATGTTCCGGCAGGACAGCCCGCCGTCATAATTGCTTCAAGCTGAATGACTTTGGTCCTGGGAATGTGGCGTGTAAATTCCTCGACGTAGTCAGTCGCGGGATTGCTCACCAGTTGCTCTGGTGTCGCGATCTGAACAATTTCTCCGTCTTTCATCACGGCAATCCGATCAGCCAGCCGAATAGCCTCTTCAAAATCGTGCGTGATGAAGAGGATTGTCTTATGAAGTTTGTTTTGAAGCCGCAGGAACTCATTTTGCATTTCTCTGCGAATGAGAGGGTCAAGCGCTGAAAAGGGTTCATCCAGAAACCACAGATGCGGATCGCCAACCAATGACCGCGCAATGCCAACACGCTGCTGTTGCCCACCTGAAAGCTCCCGCGGATAAGCCGTTTCACGCCCGTTAAGACCAACAAGCTCAATCATCTCATGGGCACGCGCTTCGCGCTCTGGTCGGTGAACGCCTTGAACATCCAAGGGAAATGCAACATTTTGCAAAACAGTCAGATGCGGGAGCAAAGCAAATTGCTGGAACACCATGCCCATCTTTTTACGTCGGACGTCGATCAACTCACGTTCAGACATTGCCAGAAGGTCTTGGCCTTCAAAGTGGATTGAACCGGCAGTTGCTTCTATGAGGCGGGACAGACAGCGTACCAGTGTGGACTTTCCAGAGCCAGACAGGCCCATAATAACAAAGATCTCACCTTTCATAATCTGAAGGTTTGCTTCACGAACCGCACCCGTCAGATTTGCCTGCTCTAAGGCTGAGGTGTCCGGAGAGCTGTCCTGATTTTGCAAAAATGTGCCTGCGTTTGCCCCATAGATCTTCCAGAGGCCTTTACAATCCAAAAGCACTGGCTGGTCCATGAAACATCTCCGTAAAACGCTGATATTGGGCATAAAGCTGAGCTTGCACCGACAAGACGGAACAGACCCTCGATCTGAACCCACTCATCTTGAACGCTCTACTTTATCCAGCTAACCCAACGGTCTTTGTTGGCAGAAAGCCACTCTTCAACAACACCTTCGACTGACTGCCCCTCCAGATCGACTTTGGAGATCATAGCGCTCATCTCGGTATTGCTTACATTGAAGTTAGAAATCGCTTGAGCAGCACCTGGCCATTTTTGACTCAAACCTGCCCAGGCAACTTTCCAGATGGGGCCAGTGGGTTTGCCACAATCATAAGCCGCAGATGGATTTACACCGATTGTCGCATCTTGATAGCAAGCAGCAGAGTAGGGCGGAAATTCGATAAATTTGCCCTCATATTTAGCTGGTGCCCAATGAGGCTCATAAAGCCACAAGATGATTGGCGCTTTTCGTTGATATGCCGATTCCAGTTCTGCAAACAAAGCCGCATCGGTGCCGGCATGGACAACTTCAAAATCAAGCTCAAGTGCCTCAACACGCTCTTCATCAAAGCCGCCCCATGTCACCGGACCGCCAAGATACCGTCCCAAGGGAGCCGTTTCTGCAGTGGCAAATACATCTGCACAGTCCTTAAGCGCTTCCCAGTTTGGCAAACCGGGACAACCCTCTTCCATGTAAGAGGGGTACCACCATTCCTCGATGGCAATCATGCCACTTTCACCAAGACTGACAACATTTCCAGTCTCAATGGCTTCATCCATTGCTTCCCGGCCAGTTGTCTCCCAGATCTCCATTGCAACGTGCAGATCACCAGTCTTTAGGCCCGCAAATTGAGCGATGTAATCCGCTTGAACATACTCGATGTTGTAACCAGCTTGCTTGAGAACCTCACCCATAATGGTGGTTGTGATGATTTGACCGGACCAGTCATGAGTGGTGATTTTGATTGGATCTAGTGACTCAACTTCAGCAATTGCTGAGCTAACTCCCCAAGTCATAACCAAAGCAATTGATGGAATTACTGAGTATTTCATTTGGTCCCCTCCCGCAGATGATCCAATTCATCCATCCGCTGCAAGAATTTGAACCCGACCCCAATCAACTCCAGCAACGACAACTTATCTTACGTTGGGGTAATTGTATAAATCAACATAATGACACAATAATATTTACTAATACCGATTCAAAGTGTGTGAATATGTGGTTTTATGAGGTGTTTTGTGTTTTAAATAAGAGAGCTTAAGCCATGTCTATGCAGGATTAATACGGATTAGATTGAATGGAAAACATCAACAATCAGACACA
>NZ_LMCJ01000008.1:55867-129078 GCF_001623085.1 Pseudovibrio sp. W74 | reverse complement strand
GTGAAATCCTGAACGCAATAAAAACGGCAGGTGGCACAAGCCGAATCGTCACACTTGCCAAGAAGCTGGAACTATCTGAAGAGACCATTCGAAGGAACATCAAACCGCTCGCGAAAGAAGGTCTGCTTGAGAAAGTCCATGGTGGTGTTCGGCTATTTGCTGAAGAGGACCAAGAGAGCAATTTTCATGCGCGAATGCAGGAACGCCCGGAGGCAAAACGGAAAATTGCAGCAACTGTCGCCAGTATGATCGAAGACGGTAGTTCTCTGTTCCTTGATGTGGGAAGTACAACAGCTTTCATTGCCGAAGCGTTGCAAGACCATAAGCGCCTGATGGTTGTAACGAACTCGGTCGCAGTTGCCTACAAGCTTGCTACGCGAAACGACAATCGGGTTTTTATGGCGGGAGGCGAACTCCGGGCTCATGATGGAGGAGCATTCGGGGCAACCGTCACGAGCTTCTTCGATAACTTCGAAACAGATTACGCCATCCTGTCAGCAGCGGCGATCAACGTCAGCAAAGGACTAATGCTGTTCGATCTGGAAGAAGCGCAAATTTCCCGCACAGTAATGAAGCATGCGAAATGTAAGATTGTGGCGGCAGATGCCAGAAAGTTCATCAAAACGGCACCCATCACTGTATGTGATCCAACGCTCATTGATGTGCTTGTAAGCGAGAAAGAACCCGCAACAGAATTCCATCAAGCCGCAAAAATCTGGCACGCAAAAATCGTTGTCGCAGATTGAGCTAGTGAAAAAAAACGTCCGGTTTATTGCAAAGCCGAAAAGGACTCCGCCGCTAGAACGAAAGAAGCTCCCGTATCAAGCGACTGATGCGAACAACTCTGGGCGTTGCATTCTGCTTGCCTAATTGATCCGCAACAAGCGTTTCAGCTTAGTCTGAAAGCCGCCGCGTTTCTCTTTCCGCGCTAATTCCTCTTCAGAGATGAGAAACGTTACTTGCACCACATAGCGTTCGCCTTTGAACGAAGGATGGCCATGCCAGCTTGTTTCTGAGCGTTTGAATGCGAACACGTTCCCAGCGAGCGGAGAGACTTCCTCCGCATAGTCGCCCATGTCAGTGTCTCCATTAAGGGCACGAATGGCACCTCCAGCAGCGTCATCCCAGTCTTCATTGAGATAGATGAGCATGGTGCATATCTTGGATTTGGAATCGTTGTGAATACGGCCATCACCGTGTTTGGACAAGCGTCGCACAGTGATCATCCGTGGCTTGTCCATAAGATCTAAACTGAGTTTTTCTGAAAGAATTTCAGCCAGTTCAGGTTTATAAAGATCATCTACAAGTTGCTTGAATGCGCCAGTCGATTCAAGTTTTGACAAGGGTAGATACCCAGTCTGTTTGATATCCGGATAATCACGACGAACATCAGCAGCTTGCTTTTGGGTCAGTACATTTTCCCCCACCAGATACTGGAAAGGAGTTGTACGAGTATTGGAGTCTCTGAGAGCATCGAAATTGATCATTTTCCAACTTCCCTGACGCAGCAAAAAACAAGTGGTAGCTGTAGCACAGGTTAGAAAAGGCAAAAATTCTCAGTTCTGAGTGCAGAAAATTTGAGACTGTAATTTAAATGGTAAAGGATCAAATCGACCAGAGAGATCTCTTGTGTTGATTTGGCTGTGAAATAATAACTCATTATAAAAAGTCTGTTCTACACGCCAGATTTCTAAGATCTGGAGAACAAGTGCATAGGGAAATGCCATTTGAAAGAAATCCTCCAGTCAAATGGCATTGCAGTCTTTTTATAGGTGCCACTCAGCGAGACCGATGCGTTCTGAGCTGTCTACCCGCAACGTGATGGGTTGGCTGTCTTTGTCGTGCATGAGGACCGTATCCGCCCCCACACATTCAGTGAGCATGATTACGATGTTTCCTCGTGACAAACTGTCTGTGTGAATTGTTCCACCCGGAAGCATAATTGCTTTGCCATCCGGAACTTTAATATTGGCCAGCGCAAACTGATCGTCTTTGATTTGCTTGCCCACGGTAATAACGATCTCGTCCTGATCTGACGAAGCCATAAAGATATGAGGAAACTCATGTCTTTCGACGAAAAACCCATTGGCTTCTTCGAGAGAGTATTGGTGGTTTGCTGGTGTAATTTGATATTCAACGACGTTGAGATCACACTTGTCGAACTTCACCGGAACGGTTTCGCCTTTATCAAAGACTTTCACGCCAAAGGCTTGTGTTACATCTTCAAATGCAGGCGATAATTCCGTTACCATCGGAATTTCCAGTAAGACATCTGCACAGGACAGACATCCAGATGCTCCAAACACGTTTCCGGGCGCGGCGATGCTGACTGTGTTTGCATCATGCCATGTCCCTTCTATGACAGAAAAAGCGCTATCTGGGAGCGAAGACAATGATGTTTTCGTCTCCAAGACACTCTGATGAGTGCCCGCGACTGTTTGTGAAGGAGAAGCCGGTGTAATGTGAGGGGCACTTCGATTGATAACCACATCACTCCCCGGTGGGATGATGCTATGAAGAGCGTTGGTTGTGACAGCAACTTCATTGTTGACCACACGGTGTATCGATACAGCCTTTAAAGAGCTCTCTACTTTCTGACTTGAGAGCTCTGCATTGTATTTGACCGTGATTCCAACATCATTCAGGCGCCGTTCCTGATAATCTGGCAGCTTTATGCTCTTATCGGTAGAGCTTGAGCTCACCGTATGCTGTAGGTTTGCTTGTACCTGCGGCGTTGATGTTGCAAGTGTGACTGGCATCCTGGTTTCTTCTCAGAACTTGCAAGACTGATAAGCCTTTCGCTTACAAAAGATACTCATCTTAGTCCTGACTTGATTGAAATGAACATGCTGCATCGTGCGGTCACGTCTGCATCAAACAGACTATCACCGAGCAATCAGCGGTTTGATGAACTCAGGCCTTACTCAGAAAGCGCCTGCAACTCAGTTTCAAACTGCGCGCGTTCTTCTGGTGTGAAACCGCGTAAGTGGTTGCCATCTGTGCGTTGCGCGATCACGTTGGCGACGAATTCATTGGCTTTGTCCGCAGGAATGTCTGGATAGTTTTGGGCCACATAAAGGGCAATGGTCTGCTGATCTTCGTTGAAGTTGATACCACCCGGTGTCGTGATCTGCTGTGGTTTGAAGCTTTCAGTCTGGGCTGCAATGTTCAGCTGTGCTCCACCAATCAGGCGTGGGTCTGCAACAGTCGCGGGCTGCGTGCGGCTCAAGCCTTGCGCCAGCAGGTCTGACACGCGAATTGGTTTAGCCGTACCACCCAAGTCGTTTGCCGCTTTGGCCCGTAAATCGAAGGTATGCAGCAGCTCATTAACGTCGCTCAGAGATTGCTCAGCGTCGTTTGCTTTAAGTGCGCTTAACAGCGCTGCCTTCTGGCCCTCATACTCACCCGGCTTTTTCAAACCGGAATCGGGCTTTAGAAGCTGTTCAAATGACTTTGCATCCAACAGAGCCGGGAAATGTTCTGTAGCCAAAGAGTGGAACTCAGGATTGCTCTCAAGGACAGCTTCAAGCTGTGAGCTGTAATCTGCATCAAGATAATTGTGTTGGATCCCACGGCTGGATTGCATCGCAGCAGCACCGACCACTTCCAGACCTTCAGTCTTGGTCGTACCTGCAACTTCCAGACCCACCACGTGCTGCCAGGCCCCACCGGAAGAAAGGTCACTGAAACGCTGGTTGACGTCGTAGACTGGTTGCAACTGAGAGGCCAGTTCTCTCTCAAGGATCGGGACTTTCTTAGCCGCCCCTTCAATCACTTCGGTTCTGCTGGTTCCGCCACCACGCTGACCGACTGCATAGACCAGATAGTCTGCTTCAAAGTCTCCACCATCTGTGCTGATGGTCAAGGGGCGATTTTCACCAGCAGAGACTTTGTTGATCTGCTGATAACGGAACACAGTGCCGCCATCAGAACGGTCATTACCCGCCTCCTGTGCCGTAAAGGTGGCTTCAATACCAACAGAGCGCACATCCCATGTCAGTGCCACGCCAGGCTTTTGATGGGGCTGCATCATCCAGAAGATGTTTTCCTTATCAACGCCGCGTGTTGAAAGCTCCATAATCGCATCTGTACCTGCATTCGGTCCCATCACCGCCACAACACGTCCGGTCAGGTCTCGTGTGCCTGCTTCGTTACGCTGGAACTGATCCAGATCCAGACAGTTGGCAGCATTGGGGTGACCAGATTTCCTAAAATCAGCAACTTCCGGCGGGACGTGGTGGTACTCATAGTCTGAGCGTTCAATGCCGGCGCCTGTGGCAAGGATGACCTTCTTGGCCAGAAGCGGCTCGCTATCTGCATCAGTCTGCACCTTATAAAGACCAGTCTCGCTGTCTCGGCTGATTTGACGGACTTCAGCATCAAGGATGTTCCCACCAGAAACTTGATCGATGCGTTGTGCATTGAGCTGAGACCATTCCTGTCTGTCAACCGGGTCCAGGCAAGAGGATGCAATTGGTTCATCACCAGGGTTCACCAGCTGCTGTGCCTGGTTGATGCATTGAGTGTAATGGCCTTTCTCATAGCCTCGTGCACCGGCCCATGGATCATTTTTGCCAACCACAAGCACGTTGTTCTTCGTGCTGTCCGCAACAATAGAGCAATCACATCGTTTCAGGCTGGTGAGGTAGGCTGCTGCTGATGTGCCTCGCCCGACACAAATCAGATCATATAATGATTTGTCAGCATCAGCGTTTCCTTGCGTCGTTGCGAGTTGATCTTTGACAGCGGACTGCGTTTCAACGGCTTTTTGCTGATGCGATTGCAACGCCGGGTGAGGAGAACTCGGCGCCGGACTGCTTGTTGTGTCAGCCTGTGGTGGGATGTTGGCAGGTGCAATTGTTGGTGTCGTAGAAGTCGCTTGCGGGATGGTCATCGGCGAAGCCCTCGTTCTTATGGGGATCAGATTTTAAGGGAGTTTTGGGGAATTTCTGTTGCGAGCTCCTGTGTGAGGAGAACGCCAGATTTCAAAAGCTCAACCCAACCCTGCGCACGTTCTGCAAACTCAGAAAGGGCAGCAAAAAGGTCGTGGCGAGCCAACCCATTCATCGGAATATCCCAGAGGAGGGTGATGGTCTTGTCTGTATCTGCCAACATTGCAAACCGCAGGCTACCGGTGCCCGCCCAAGACTGATTGACCTTTAAAAAATACTCCAGCAGATCAACCCGGTTCTCTTCTGGTAATCCGCCCAACTCTGTACTGATGGCGAGGGCATGTCTGTCTTCTTCCAGTGTCGCAATCACGTCCAAACCTGACGTGAACTGAAACAGCCAACTGTCACGTGCCGGATCCGCAAACACGGATGCATCAACGAATAAGTCACTCACTTCCGTGACGAGTTTCGATACTTCGCTCGTACCAACCATAGTTTTCCGCCCTATGCCTTGCCGCCGTCCACGGCCTTATGTCTGCGCAAAACATTAGAACAGGTAGCAATAGGTGATTGTGCCGATAGGCATAGCTCACAGAGGTGTGATGAAAATGTTTACCTATCGGAAGCTGAGTAATGAGGCAGCGTTACCAAAATGGTCCCAGGAGAGAAATTATTCGCTGGAGCCATAGCAGCGAAGCCTGCCAAGCACTCAAGAGACCGTCTTCAAGGTTATGTCTTGAAGACGGTCTCTTGAGCTCAAAGCAACTCGGATTGTGACAAGTGCAGATACTGCATGAAGCGTTCGTATTGTGTGACGACGTCGGCTATCAACTGTTCCTCGGTATAGCCGAGTACGTCGTACTCCTGACCGCCTTGGGCAAGGAACACCTCGACGCGGTAGTAGTTGGTGCCTTCTTCTTCGGTCTCGTCCTCATTTTCATCTTCGTCAATGAGGTGACCTGGACCGATTGCCAAAGCGGTTGTGAAGTAGCGCTTTCGCAGGCCATACACAAAGACCGTTTCTTCAGACTGCTCGATGGTCAAACGATAGTTCTTAGTACCGGTCAGTGTGGCTTTGAAGCCGCGTGTCTCAAATTCCGCCTGCACCTTTTCCAGAGCAGGCTTGCCAATAGTACCCATAAAATGTCGTGCGTCTTTTAAGGTCGCGTTTTCAGTCAATGTTCCGATGCGCTGCCTCCAATCCACGGTGCTTTTTGTGTACTGCACTGTGGTGTGGTGCATTTGCAGGTTTTTGGTGCGCAAAGCATCATCCTGCAAGGCTTTGTAAAGGCCAAAGCACATCAGCAGCATAACAATGAGGAAGGGGAGCGCACTGGCAATTGTCGCAGTTTGTAAAGCTCCCAGCCCACCTGCCGATAACAACACAATCGCAACAGCGCCCTGTAGAACAGCCCAAAATACACGCTGCCAGACAGGGGAGTTGATGTCGCCGCCAGAGGTCAAACTGTCAATAACCAAAGACCCGGAGTCGGAGGAGGTTACAAAGAAGACCACCACCAGCACGACTCCCAGCATGGAGAGTACAGATGAAAATGGCATATACTCAAAGAACTTGAAGAGAGCCAGAGACACATCAGTAGAAACGGCTTCAGCAAGGCTATCTGCCCCTCCATTGAGGATCAGATCGATACCTGTGTTCCCAAAGATCGTGAACCAGATCAGGCTGAACCCTGTTGGCACAAACAGCAGACCAACGAGGAATTCACGGATGGAACGACCACGGGAAACGCGTGCGATAAAGGTGCCCACAAAAGGTGACCACGAGATCCACCAGCCCCAATAAAGCAGAGTCCAACCGCCCAGCCAGTCATCTTTTCGGTCATAGGCATAAAGGTTGAAGGTCTTATGGATCAGGTCCCCCATATATGCGCCTGCATTTTGCACAACAGTCTGCAGCAAAGTCACGGTTGGCCCAACAATCAGAACCAGCACCATAATGCAAACAGCCAGAATGAGGTTTGTTTCAGAAAGGCGTTTCACACCTCTATCAAGGCCGGAAAAAACCGAAGCCGTTGCCATGCTGGAGATGAGTACGATCAGAATGATTTGTGAGGTTGTCGAAACAGGGACATCAAACAGATAGTTCAGGCCAGCATTCACCTGAAAAGCACCATAGCCAAGCGAGGTGGATACACCGAACAAAGTGCCCAGTACCGCAAATGTATCAACCGCATGGCCGATCGGACCGTAGATCTTCTCCCCAAACAGAGGATAGAGCGCAGACCTTGGTAATAAAGGCAATTGGTGACGGTAGGTGAAATACGCCAATGAGAGAGCCACCACACCATAGATTGCCCAGGCATGCAGACCCCAGTGGAACATGGTGATCTTCATTGCCTCACGAGCAGCCTCAATAGTCTGCCCTTCCATGTCTGGTGGAGACATGAAATGCATGATCGGCTCTGCGACACCGAAGAAAACCAGTCCAATGCCCATGCCTGCTGAAAACAGCATGGCGAACCAGCTTTTGTAGGCATAATCGGGCTCAGCATGGTCAGGTCCCAGTTTGATATCACCAAACCGGCTCACCATGATGAAAAGGATGAACAGCAGAAAAATCGCAACTGCCAGAATATAGAGCCAACCAGTGTTTGTTTCGATCCAATCCTGAATGTTGCTGTAAAACCTCTGAGAGCCTTCCGGCCAGATGACTGCTGTAATCAGGAGCAGAAAAATCAGCGATATGGAGCTGATAAAAACAGGAGGATTAAACTTGTGCTTTATTCTCATCACGTGCTTCAACAAGCGCCGAAAAATGCAAAAAAAGGACGCACGAGTGACGAGGACTGCATTTTTCAAAGCAAAGCTATCTCAGTTGTGTAGACGGCCTCTTAAAACAATGTGTCCAACTCAGGATGCTTCTAAGCAAAACAAATATATATGCTTCGAATGACCAAAGCTGGGGCCGAGCATTTACTCCTGCCTTCACCAGGAGGCAATAGCTTTTATGTCGCACCTGAAAGTACGTATTCTTTTTTAATTTCAAAGGCTTGTGGATTTAAGTTAAGAGTGCTCGTGCTGAGCTGTAAAGCAGCGCTGTCAAACTCAGCGGTTTCGCCTGAGAGCCCAGCTCAAAACAGCATAAAACGAGATATCTGATCGCGACTGGGCTTTGAAATGCTCAGTTCAACTCTGTAGGGAACATCAAAGCCGGATGACTGCCATTTTGTCTTGTGTCATGTCGTGCATGGTGTAGCCGATACCTCCGGTGTTGTAGCCAGACTGGCGACGACCAGCAAACGGCATCCAGTCCACACGAAAGGCGGTATGGTCGTTGACCATGACGGCTGTGGCATCGAGACGCTGGATGGCTTGGAACGCTGTCTCTAAGCTTTGAGTGAAAACAGCGGCCTGAAACGCAAAGGGCAGGCTGTTTGCAGTCTCAATAGCCTCTGCAATACTATCAATGCTGTAGACGCAAATCACCGGACCAAAAATTTCCTGTTGCGAAACGCGGACATTGGCGGGCGGATTCAGCAACACGGTGGGCGCATAGGTTGTAGGGCCCAGGCGTTTTCCGCCTGCCAACAACTCGGCTCCTCCACCGATAGCCTCATTCACCCATTCCTCAACCCGGTCCACCTCGCCAGGCCGGATCAACGGACCGCAATCCGTTGACGCATCAGTCGCATCACCCACTTTCAGCAGTTTGGCAGCCTCTGCCAGCTTTTGCGCAATCTCTTGCGCTTTAGAGGGAGGAGCAAATACACGCTGAACAGAAACACAAACCTGACCAGAGTGATAAAAGCCTCCCTTGATTAAAAGAGGGATCATGTCGTCGATATGGGCATCTTCGCTGACAATAACTGGAGCCGCTCCGCCATGTTCCAAAGCGCAGCGCGCACCTGGTGTCAGCTTTGAGCGAAGCATCCAGCCAACACGTTCAGAACCAATAAACGAGAAGAACCCAACCCGCTGATCAGTGATCATCTGCTCAGCCACTTCGTTATTACAAACAACGGTACGGCACCAGTCCGCTGGCAATCCTGCTTCATGTAACATGCCTACAAAAGCCAGGCAGGACAGTGGTGTATCGGGAGCTGGTTTGATGATAACGGGACAACCTGTAGCCACCGCTGGTGCCACCTGATGGACAATCAGGTTGAGTGGGTGGTTGAAAGCGCTCGCAGCCACGACCACACCAATCGGCTCGCGCTGAGTGAACGCAATGCGACCTGATCCAGCCTCTGTCAAATCCATCGGAATTTCACGGCCAGTCATTTGGCCAACCTCGTGTACGCAAAGTTCCACACCATCAATGGCGCGCATCACTTCCACACGGGCATCAACCAGTGGCTTACCACCTTCGTTGGCGATCTGGAACGCCAACTCTTCAAAACGAGCCTCCATGAGCTGAGCTGTTTTCTTTAAGATGGCAATTCGTTGAAAGGCAAGAAGCCACTCATCACGCTGACGAAAGAGATTGTGTGCAGTCTCCAGAAATGCGTCGACCTGCTCCCATTCACTGGTCTCGACACTGCCGATGCATTTCAGGCTGTACGGGTTGACGACATCCAGTGTCTTGCTCATATCAGACACACCTTGGCTGCAAGCTCGTCAATCAAGACCCGCTGGTTTTCGCTGTAATCAACGGGAATATCAACCAGATGGACCCCGCCAGCAGTAAAGGCCGCTTCAAAGGTCGGCAGCAGGTCTTCTGTGCGGGTAATCCTGTGGCCAGTAGCACCGTAACTGTTCGCATACTCGACAAAGTTAGGGTTGCCAAACTGCAAGCCCCAGTCCTCAAACCCTGCATGAGCCTGCTTCCAGCGGATCATACCGTAAGAGCGATCATCCAAAACAGTGACCACCAAGTTGAGTTTCAACCGAACAGCCGTTTCCAGCTCCTGACTGTTCATCATAAAACCGCCATCACCGCAGATCGCCATGACACGGCGATCTGGATAAAGCTTGGCTGCCATCATAGCCGAAGGCAGGCCAGCGCCCATTGTCGCCAATGCGTTGTCTAAAAGCACCGTATTGGGTTGATGAGCCTTGTAGTTGCGGGCGTACCAGATCTTGTAGATCCCGTTGTCGAGCGCAATAATATCGAAATCACCCATCACCCTGCGTGTATCAGCGACCACCCGTTGTGGGATAACCGGAAAACGCGCAACATCACCACCTTCAGAGGTGTGCAGGTCTGTCTCTTTTTTGATGCGTTGGAAATAACTGCGATCAAAGTCCAGCGGACCGCCAAGAATATCGCCAAGCCGTGCAACGGAGCGGGCAAGATCACCAACCACCTCAACCTGAGGGAAGTACACTTGATCAACCTGCGCGGCCTTGTAGTTCATATGGATCACTTTGGTGCTGCCATGCTCCATGAAGAACGGCGGTTTTTCAACAACGTCATGCCCCACATTGATGATCAGATCAGCCCGTGCAATTGCGCAGTGCAAGTAGTCTCCATCAGAGAGCGCAGCAGTACCAAGAAACAGGTCAGAGCGCTCATCAATGACGCCTTTGCCCATCTGAGTGTTGAAAAACGGAATCTGGGTCTTTTCGGCGAAAGCCTTGAGTATGGAATGAGCGTCCTTACGGTTTGCTCCAGCTCCGAGCAACAGCAATGGCATTTTTGCGTTGCGGATCATCTCAGCTGCTTCATTCAGCACCGTATCATCTGCCACCGCATAGTAACGGGGATGAGGGTGCAAGACAGCTTCATCAGTTTCTTCAACAGCAATATCTTCAGGCAGCTCCAGCAAGACCGCGCCGGGGCGCTCCTCTTCCGCCACGCGGAAAGCCTCACGGATCAGGGCAGGGATGGTGTTACCATGTACAATCGCCTTGGACATCTTACAGATCGGCTCAAACAAACTGACAATATCAATGATCTGAAATTGCCCTTGCTTGGATTTCTTGATCGGCTTTTGCCCGGTGATCATGATCAAAGGCATACCGCCCAGAAAAGCGTAGGCCGCCGGGGTGGCAAAGTTGGTCGCGCCAGGGCCTAATGTCGCCATGCAGACGCCCGCTTTGCCAGTCAAACGCCCATAAGTGGCAGCCATAAAGGCCGCACCTTGCTCATGTCGGTTCAACACCAGTTCAATTGTGGAGGTACGAAGGGATTCAAGAACGTCAAGGTTTTCCTCACCAGGAACAGCAAAGACGTATTCAACACCTTCCGCTTCCAGTGCAGCTACAAGACGATCAGAAGCTTTCATCGGGGCATGAGAGTCAGGCATGGGATCTCCTGTTCAGTCAACGCTTTGCTTTAGAACTTCAGGCTTATGTTCTCTCTATGAGATCAGAAATTAGTAAAGGCAGTATGCTGATGTTTGATATTTCCGTAGAGACACATTTTGGCGGTTGGTTCACCGTCAAGAAAATAAATCGCTAACGAGCAGGAAGTCCGTGAACAGCAGTTAATATGAGATGAAGTGTAAACTATATGTCCTTCTTCATACGAATAGCTCAGGTTAAGCAACCAAAATCTGTATTTGTGTATAAGAAGAATTGCCTTTTATCAGCACGTAAGCTCCAGTTGGAGTAGACCTTAGCAAGCGCTCATTAACCACAAACGAAAACAGGCCCCAAAGCAGAGCTTTGGGGCCTGTTTTTAGAAGCTTTTGATCAGTAATCAGCTGCAGCCGCTGGTGGAGCCGCAGGTGTCGCATTTTAGGCAGGTGCCGTTGCGGACCATGGTGAAGTTGCCGCATTCTGCGCAGCTTTCACCCTCATACCCCTTCATGCGGGCCTGAGCGACCTGACTGGCGACAGATGGCTGTGCAGCTGCAGGTGTTGCAGTACCAACACTCGCCGTTGCCGTCGCTTCACCACCGCGCTGGAAGGCTGTTGCAATCGCATCAGATTGAGCTGTGATCGCACCGGCCAGCTGAACAGCTGGATCACCACCTGGGACCAGACGGAATTTTTCGGTCTGACCGCGAACAAGGCCGTGAGAAACAATTGCAGGGCTGCTCTCTTCATCCTGTCCTTCAGCGGAAGAACGGGAGGTAGACGTCGTGCTGTCCAATGCTTCCGGTGGCACGTGTGCCAGATCGTTACGACCGAGATAGGACACAGCCAGCTCACGGAAGATGTAGTCAAGAATGGATGTCGCATTCTTGATTGCGTCATTGCCCATCACCATGCCAGCAGGCTCAAATCGGGTGAACGTGAACGCGTCAACATATTCCTCAAGCGGAACGCCGTATTGCAGACCAAGAGAGATCGCAATCGCGAAGTTGTTCATCAATGAGCGGAAGGCAGCGCCTTCTTTGTGCATGTCGATGAAGATTTCGCCGATACGGCCATCCTGATATTCACCGGTTGTCAGGTACACTTTGTGGCCGCCAACGGAAGCTTTCTGAGTGTAACCTTTGCGGCGGTTAGGCAGCTTTTCACGGTTGCGAACAGTACGCTCGATGATTCGTTCAACAACACGCTCTGCAACAGCTTCAGCGCGAGCTGCCTGTGGCTGTGCAAGGATGTCATCAACTGTGTCTTCTGCATCATCGTCTTCATCTTCCAGCAGCTGAGCGTTCAGCGGCTGAGACAGCTTGGAGCCATCACGATAAAGAGCGTTTGCTTTCAGACCCAGCTTCCAGGAGAGCATGTAAGCTTCTTTACAGTCCTCAACACTGGCAGTGTTTGCCATGTTGATGGTCTTGGAAATCGCACCGGAGATAAAAGGCTGCGCAGCGGCCATCATCTTGATGTGACTGTCAACGGACAGGAAGCGCTCACCAATGCGGCCACAAGGGTTCGCACAGTCAAATACCGGGTAATGCTCTTCTTTCAGGTGCGGTGCACCTTCCAAAGTCATAGCACCACACACATGGGTGTTCGCAGCTTCAATCTCTGCCTTGCTGAAGCCCATGTGGCTCAGAAGGTCAAAGTCCATGTCTTCCAGCTGCTCTGCAGAAACGCCAAGCTTACTGGTCAGCAGCTCATCACCAAGGGTCCAGCGGTTGAAGACAAACTTGATGTCGAACGCAGACCCAAGTGCTCCGGCTAGTTTCTCAAGCGCAGCATCATCAAAGCCTTTGGCTGTCAGGCTGGCACTGTTGATCGCAGGGGACTGAGAGATAGAACCATGACCAACCGCATAAGCTTCGATTTCGGCAATTTCAGCTTCTGAGTATCCAAGCGTACGCAGCGCTTCAGGAACAGCACGGTTGATGATCTTGAAGTAACCGCCACCTGCGAGCTTCTTGAACTTCACCAGCGCAAAGTCAGGCTCAATACCGGTTGTGTCACAATCCATAACCAGACCAATGGTGCCGGTTGGTGCAATTACAGTGGTCTGGGCGTTGCGGTAACCGTGTGCCTCTCCAAGCTCCAGAGCTTTATCCCATGCAAGACGGGCACGCTCAACAAGCTCAGCCTGTGGGCAGTTGGAAGCATCCAGAGGAACGGGCAGGGTGCTGAGGTTCTCATAACCCTTGCTCTCGCTGTGGGCAGCACGGCGATGGTTGCGGATCACGCGCAGCATGTCCTTGGCGTTTTCCTCATAGCGAGGGAAAGTGCCAAGCTCACCAGCCATCTCAGCAGATGTAGCGTAACAAACACCGGTCATGATCGCGGTGATCGCACCACAAAGCGCACGGCCTTCGTCACTGTCATAAGCAATACCGGAGATCATCAGCAGGCCGCCAATGTTGGCATAGCCCAGACCAGTGGTGCGGTATTCGTAGGATAGTTTTGCAATCTGCTTGGATGGGAACTGCGCCATCATGACGGAGATCTCAAGCACGATCTGCCAGAGGCGCGTCGCATGCTCAAACTTGTCAAAGTCGAACTGCTGGTCTTCCTTGCGGAATTGCAGCAGGTTTAAAGAGGCCAGGTTACACGCGGTGTCATCCAGGAACATGTATTCTGAACATGGGTTGGATGCGCGGATCTCGCCGCCCTGCGGGCAGGTGTGCCATTCATTGATGGTGGTGTGGTATTGCAGGCCCGGATCAGCAGACGCCCAGGCCGCATAACCAATCTGTTCCCAAAGCTCAGCTGCTTTGATGGTCTTCTTGGTACCACCATCGATACGGCCAATCAGATCCCAGTCTCCATCTGCAGCAACAGCTTTCAGGAAGCCATCAGTCACACGAACGGAGTTATTGGAGTTCTGGCCGGAAACAGTCAGGTAAGCCTCAGAATCCCAGTCTGTGTTGTAGATTGGGAACTCAATGGTCTTGTAGCCCTGACGTGCGAACTGAACCACACGCTGAATGTAGTTATCAGGAACCATAGCCTTCTTGGCAGCGCGCATTTCGCGCTTGAGGGCAGGGTTCTTTTTAGGATCAAAGCAATCGTCGCCGCTGCCTTCGCAGTTGACGCAAGCTTTCATCACAGCCTGAAGATGCTTCTGACACACTTTGGAACCGGTTACGATGGCCGCAACCTTCTGTTCTTCATGCACCTTCCAGGTCACGAATTCTTCGATATCCGGATGGTCGATATCAACCACAACCATCTTAGCTGCACGGCGTGTTGTGCCGCCGGACTTGATTGCACCAGCTGCACGGTCACCAATCTTCAGGAAGCTCATGAGGCCAGAGGACTTACCACCGCCTGCCAGACGCTCACCGCTTGCACGCAGCGAGGAGAAGTTGGTGCCGGTGCCGGAGCCGTATTTGAACAGACGCGCTTCACGAACCCACAGGTCCATGATGCCGTTTTCATTCACCAGATCATCGTCAACAGACTGAATGAAGCAAGCATGCGGCTGCGGATGCTCATAAGCAGTCGCAGAGCGGGTCAGCTCGCCAGTTTCAAAGTCTACGTAATGATGACCCTGGCTTGGGCCATCAATGCCATACGCCCAATGCAGGCCGGTGTTGAACCACTGTGGGGAGTTCGGAGCAACCTTCTGGGTCGCGAGCATGTACCGCAGTTCGTCATAAAACGCTTGCGCATCAGCTTCGCTGTCGAAGTATCCGCCTTTCCAGCCCCAGTACGTCCATGTACCTGCCAGACGATCAAACACCTGTCGGCTGTCGATCTCGGAGCCAAAGCGCTTGTCTTTCGCCATCTTGGAAAGAGCTTTGTCGTCTGGAGCTTTGCGCCACAGCCAGGATGGAACGGTGTTTTCTTCTACCGCTTTCAGCTTGGCCGGAACGCCCGCTTTGCGGAAGTATTTCTGTGCCAGAATATCAGAGGCAACCTGAGAGAATTGCTTAGGAACCTGAATGTTCTCCAAGCGAAACACAACGGAACCGTCTGGGTTACGGATCTCGCTCGTTGCGTTGCAAAACTCAATATCTGCGTAGGGGGATTGTCCTTCCGCAGTATATCGCCGCTCAATTCTCATGTTTAGCCCCTTATCGCACCCGGTGACAGTCACCGCGGTGCATCTCGGTTTTAAGAGTGCCGATAGCTAAGGTTTTAACCAAAAGTCCGCCGCCGGTTTTGATTAATCCGCTAACTGGCATTTATCCTAGTAAACGCAGGTAAAGTGGCACGCAATTCGATGCTATCACAATATCTAGTGTGCTGATAATATATTAACACAATATTTAGGCTGCAATTGGCAAAAAAAAGCGACCGCTGGAAGTGAATGTTAATCCAACTCCTAGCACTCGAAGCTACTTAAATGTGGTGAACTCCCGGCCGAGGCCGCACTATCCTGAACACGTCTTGATTTCGACCTCAAATTAGA
Organism: Pseudovibrio sp. W74; assembly: GCF_001623085.1. NCBI lineage: Bacteria > Pseudomonadati > Pseudomonadota > Alphaproteobacteria > Hyphomicrobiales > Stappiaceae > Pseudovibrio > Pseudovibrio sp. W74. The sequence continues at coordinate 113,562 of NZ_LMCJ01000008.1, read as the reverse complement.
TTGAATCGGAAAGCATCGTCAAGCGCGATCTGTCCACTGGTTGTGTGCATAAGAGGGATCGGAACACCAAATATTGTAATCTGTGTGGATTGTGGGGAGACCCAGACCTGTTCCAAACCGGGCACAGGCAGCAGAACCCCGCCATTTCCGCAAAGCCAAGCGAAAATGCAAATTCAAGCTCATTTTTTCTGGGGGATATTTTTAGGAAAAATTATTCAGTGGATCAGAAAATTTCACGGGTAAAAAAGTCTGTGTACCCCACGCAATTTTACGCAGTAGTTGTAGGGAGAGATCATATATAGTTTCTCAATTACCTTCGGTATCTGGTTAGGTTAAATTAGCGAGCAGATATGCATCACACCTCCTTCGGCAAGGACATTTCTCAGTTAGATGTGGTTCTTGTGGAACAGTCAAAACCCACCCAAGCAATCCTAAGGGGTATCTTAGGCACCCTGAAGCTTGGGCGCGTGCGTGTCTATGATAGTCCCAAAGATGCATTACCAATGCTCATCTCGGACCCACCAGATCTGGTGTTATCCGGTTGGGAGATGAAACCCGTCAGCGGTTTCCAGCTCTTAAAGCTTATGCGTTCAGGCCGAATCCCCGAGCTTATCAATGTTCCACTCGTCTTTATTACGGCCTATGGCACCCGTGCTTTGGTGACGCGCGCCTTGGAAGCAGGGGCCCATCATTTGCTGGTGACGCCGATTTCATCCTCTGTTTTGAAGAAATCGCTAGAATCAATCAGCAAGGATCGCCGTCAGTTCGTTCGCAACAACGACGGTGGTTTCATTATTGATGGAACGGCAAAGCGACTGGAACAGAATCAGGCCAAGTTCGCAGCGCTCAACAAAGCGCGCGAATACCAGAAGGACGAGAACGCACCATTACCCGAATCTGAAATGGCACCAAGACCACGCAGATCGACGAAAAGAGATGAGAATGAGCCTCTCTCACTCAAGGATCTGGAAGTTGGCAATGTTTCACCAGCAGACAAGTTCAGTCAAAACCCGTACTTGTCGCGCCGTGCCAAGAAATAACGCATAAAATAGGCGTCAGAATTGTGAAAATAATAACTGACCCTAGGATATTTAAAGCGACTTCCGGTGAATAGTTGAAACTACGGTACTCTAAGACTGGACAGGCACCCAAACACTCGTCATATTCTGGGAAAATTTACAAAGCCACCGATCTGGAAAGGCCAGACACATGAAACACCTTCTGCTTACGTTCTTCACATGGTGGAACAGTGACACGTGGGGCACTCGCTTCTTCACATGGAGAAAGGGTGAGTTCGTCGGGACCGATGACTTTGGTAACAAGTATTATAAAGAGCGCGACGGCAAGCGTCGTTGGGTGATTTATAAAAACCTTGCTGAAGCCTCCCAGATCCCTGCCGGTTGGCACGGTTGGATGCATTACCGGACAGACACTCCGCCAACAGAGAGTGGTTATGTCGCCCGTGAGTGGGAAATCGCTCACTCTCCAAACCTGACAGGCACACCAAATGCATATCGTCCAAAAGGGTCCATCCTGACACCGGAAAAACGTCCGGAAGTGACTGGAGACTACCACGCCTGGACACCTGGCGAATAAGCCAGACACGAGTTACGAAAAAAGCCCGGTCAATCGACCGGGCTTTTTTAATGCAAAAATCATCGCTGATTAACCAGCATCTTCTCCGATCAGGCCAAGACGGCGATCGAGATAGTTAGCACAATTACCAATCAGACCATCTACATGGTTTTCAAAGAAGTGGTTTGCACCTGGCATTTCCTGATGGTCGATAATGATACCCTTTTGGGTTTTCAGCTTATCAACCAGAGCCTGAACATCCTTCTGTGGAACTACTTTGTCCTGCTCACCATGAATGATCAGGCCAGAAGACGGGCAGGGTGCCAGGAAGGAGAAGTCATGCAAGTTGGCTGGTGGGGCGATAGAGATAAAGCCCTCAACTTCAGGACGACGCATCAAGAGCTGCATGCCAATCCATGCACCAAATGAGAAGCCCGCAATCCAGCAAGCACGTGCATCCGGATGGATGGTTTGTACCCAGTCCAACGCCGCAGCAGCATCTGAAAGCTCACCTTGACCATGGTCGAACTGACCCTGGGAACGACCCACGCCGCGGAAGTTGAAACGCAAAACTGCGAAGCCGCGTTTCGCAAACATGTAATAGGTCTGATAGATAATCTGGTTGTTCATCGTGCCGCCAAACTGCGGGTGCAAATGAAGAACCAGTGCTATCGGAGCATTACGTTTTTTTGCTGGATGGAAACGGCCTTCTAGCCGCCCTGCAGGGCCATTGAAGATCACCTCAGGCATATACTGCAAAATCCTCTTGTTTTAGTCGGCAGCAACTGTCTGCCGGCTTTTTGGTATACCGGATCATTGTCGATTAAACTTGACTGCGAGACGCAAGTTTATTAGAACCAGTTTAGAATTATTCTACGATGAACCTCAAGGGCTACACTGAAAATCGGCCTCTATTGGAGAAAGGTATATCCAACTCGGCGCATGCACGTTATAGACCTCAACGAACTCAAAGGGAACTCTTTACCCCTTATCGTAAGCACCGTGGAAAATATCAAGGTTTCCATTTCCATAGAGACCCAATTAGGGCACTAAAGAACCCCATTTTCTGTGTTAAACTATGACAATAAACCGCGAACTGACATATTTAGACTATAACGCCAGCGCTCCACTGAGGGAAGAATCTCTTTTAGCTCTTCAGGAAGCCTATAAAGCAGCTGGCAATGCGTCCTCTATTCACAGCAGCGGTCGGCGCGCTCGATCCATCATCGAAGATGCAAGGCACAAAATTGCAGATCTGGTAGATGGCAACCCGGCGAATATCATTTTTACGAGTGGAGCGTCAGAGGCAAACGTCACAGCATTATCGCCCACTTGGCTAAAAAATGGCGAGCCCTATATTCTGACCCAGGTTTTTGTGAGCGCAATCGAACACCCATCCATTATAGCTGGTGGTCGGTTTGCAGCCCAAAATGTTCAAAGCATTCCCGTTGATGAAGACGGGCGCGTGGTAGTGAGTGAACTGCGCAGATTGCTTGAGAAGCTGGGAGAAGATGAAACCGCATTGGTGTCTGTTATGGCTGCCAATAGTGAGACCGGTGTTTTGCAGCCCCTGCAGGAAATCGGCGTTCTCACAGAAGATTTAGGCCATCTCTACCATGTGGATGCAGTCCAGATGGCAGGGAAAGAACCACTTTCAATGGCCATGATTGGCTGCAACTCCATGTCGATCTCCTCCCATAAGATCGGAGGTCCGCAAGGGGTTGGTGCTCTTATCCTCGGGAAAGGCGATTTTCGCCCCATTCCGCTGCTGACAGGTGGCGGACAAGAAACGTGGAGAAGAGCGGGAACAGAGAATACGGCAGGCATTGCAGGATTTGCGGTTGCGGCAGCGCAATCAACTAATCCTGATGAACATGCTAGGATTTCGCGCCTGCGAGACCATATGGAAGAGAGACTGAATGAACTCTCTTCAGATGCGATTATCTTCGGTAAAGATGTCGCGCGTCTTGGCAACACGACGTGTTTCGCAGTTGAAGGGATTTCAGCTGAAACCGCACTGATCAACTTTGACTTGTTTGGTGTCGCCGTTTCATCTGGGTCTGCTTGTTCATCCGGCAAAGTAGGCGCATCACATGTGCTTCTTGCAATGGGAGTATCGGAATCATTGGCGCGTGGCGCAATCCGGGTCAGTCTCGGTTGGGCGACAACCCATGAAGATGTTGAGCGTTTTTTAGGCGCTTGGACGAAAATTTATAAACGAATGAAGCCCACATAGAAGGGGTGAACGCCGTATATAAAAATAAACGAGGACAAACCCTCGTATAAATAAGGATGCACTGTGTTGCGACAGAGCATCTGTTAAGTAAGGGCAAACGGGTCCAATAATCGTACCCAATGCGGCTTTGAACCGCGTATGGAGACAAAGCATGGCGGCAGTCCAGGAAACAATTGATCAGGTCAAAGCAATTGATGTTGATCAGTATAAATATGGCTTCGTAACCGATATCGAAAGTGAGCTTGCTCCCAAAGGGCTCAATGAAGATATTGTTGCATACATTTCGGCTAAAAAAGACGAACCGGAATGGATGCTCAATTGGCGCTTGGAAGCGTTCCGTCGTTGGAAGACGATGGAAGAGCCAACATGGGCGCGAGTTGATTACCCGAAGATCGACTTCGAAGACCTTCATTATTATGCAGCACCTAAAAAACGTGAGGGACCCAAGTCTCTTGACGAGGTGGACCCAGAGATTCTGGAAACCTACAAGAAGCTGGGCATTCCATTGTCCGAGCAGGAAATCTTGGCAGGTGTTGCACCAGAAAACCGCGTCGCAGTTGATGCCGTTTTCGATAGTGTTTCAGTAGCAACAACCTTTAAGGAAGAACTGGCCAAGGCAGGCGTTATTTTCTGCCCGATCTCCGAAGCAATTCGTGAGCATCCAGAGCTGGTTCAAAAGTACCTTGGGTCTGTTGTTCCGGTCTCCGACAACTTCTACGCAACATTGAACTCAGCTGTGTTCTCTGATGGGTCGTTTGTGTACATTCCACCAGGCGTACGTTGCCCAATGGAACTGTCCACCTACTTCCGTATCAACGAGCCGAACACAGGCCAGTTTGAGCGTACGCTGATCATCGCAGATAAAGGCTCTTATGTGTCTTATCTGGAAGGGTGTACTGCCCCTCAGCGCGATGAAAACCAGCTGCACGCTGCTGTGGTTGAGCTTGTTGCTCTGGAAGATGCACAGATCAAGTATTCTACCGTTCAGAACTGGTACCCAGGCGACTCTGAAGGCAAAGGCGGTATCTATAACTTCGTGACCAAGCGTGGCGACTGCCGCGAAAAGAACTCCAAAATCTCTTGGACACAGGTTGAAACCGGTTCTGCCATCACTTGGAAATACCCAAGCTGCATTCTGCGCGGAGATAACTCACAAGGTGAGTTCTACTCCATTGCGATCTCTAATGGTCACCAGCAGATCGACAGCGGCACCAAGATGATCCATCTGGGCAAAAATACTGCCAGCCGGATTATCTCCAAGGGTATCTCCGCAGGTGTCTCTCAAAACACCTACCGCGGGCAGGTTTCCGCGCATCGCAAGGCATCTAACGCACGTAACTTCACCCAGTGTGACTCGCTTCTCATTGGCGATAAGTGCGGTGCCCACACCGTCCCTTACATCGAAAGCAAGAACTCCTCAGCGGTGTTCGAGCACGAGGCAACAACCTCCAAGATCTCCGACGATCAGATGTTCTACTGTCAGGCCCGTGGCCTTGATGAGGAAGAAGCTGTCGCATTGATCGTGAATGGTTTTGTCCGGGACGTAATCCAGCAACTGCCGATGGAATTCGCAGTTGAGGCACAAAAACTGATTTCGATCAGCCTTGAAGGAAGTGTGGGCTAAAACGCGGACCACCGCGTTTGCCTCGTACCTATTGAAGAATTGAAAAGACGAGAACGATAGATGCTTGAGATCAAAAACCTGCACGCCGAAGTTGATGGCAACAAAATCCTTCGCGGCATTGACCTGACCGTTCGCCCAGGCGAAGTCCACGCGATCATGGGACCAAACGGGTCTGGTAAGTCCACCCTGTCATATGTATTGGCAGGCAAAGACGATTACGAGATCACCGAGGGCTCCATCTCCTACAATGGCGTTGACTGGGCTGAACTCGGTGCCGATGAGCGCGCCGCTGCCGGCATGTTCCTTGCGTTCCAGTACCCGATCGAAATCCCGGGTGTTGCAACCATGACCTTCCTGAAGACTGCGTTGAATGCACAGCGCAAAGCACGCGGTGAAGATGAAATCTCCACCCCTGACTTCATGAAGCTCGTACGTGAGAAATCCAAAGAGCTGAAAGTGACGCCAGACATGCTCAAGCGTCCACTCAACGTTGGCTTCTCCGGTGGTGAAAAGAAACGCGCTGAGATCCTGCAGATGTCTCTGCTGGAACCAACTCTGTGCGTTTTGGATGAAACAGATTCAGGTCTGGACATCGATGCACTGCGCGTTGTTTCTGAAGGCGTCAACCAGCTTCGCTCCCCTGAGCGCTCTATGATCGTGATCACGCACTACCAGCGTCTGCTGGACCACATTGTACCGGACGTCGTGCACGTTCTGTCCAAAGGTAAGATCGTGAAAACCGGTGGCAAAGAGCTTGCTCTTGAACTGGAGAAAAACGGTTACGCTGATTACGTCGGCGAAGAAGCTGCTTGAGCTGGAGGGTAACCGATGAATGCTCCGGCAAAGATTCAAGAGACTAAAGCAGAGCAGAGCCTGAACGCTCAGTTCGACGCAATTTTCGCGCAAACAACGCAGGAAAACGCAAATCAACGCAAACAGGCGTGGGATGCTTTCAAAGCGAAAGGTATTCCACATCGCCGCGTTGAAGAGTGGCACTACACAGACCTGCGCACCAAGATGAACGATGCATTTGCATTGGCTTCAAAAACCGCACCTAAAGCTGATGCTTTGAAGGGTGCTGGTGATCTGAAGACCCATCGCATTGCTATCGTCAATGGCCGTTATGCGCCAGAATTGTCTTCAGATCAGGATATTGCAGGCTTGAGCATCGCTCAGACCAACGGCTTCCTGGCAGCACAGCTCGGCACCGATGATGCCATGGCGCACCTCAATCAGGCTCTGGTTCAGGGCGGCATCAGCATCAAGATCGATGCAAATGCAAAGATTGAGCTACCGATTGAAATCGTTCGTTACACCGACGGTTCCCAAGTCAGCTCCTATGCAGGCACCACGGTTGAGATCGGTTCGGGCGCAAAAACGCTCATCATCGAGAGCTTTGAAGGCGATGCCGACGCTGCTTACCAGTCCAACGCCCTCACAGAGGTCAAGGTTGGCGATAAAGCAGATGTGCACTGGCTGAAGCTTCAGGTGGAAAGCGCAAAAGCGCAGCATATCGAAACGCTTAGCATTGAGCTGGGTGCGGAAACTAATTTCCAGCACTTCATCTACAATGAAGGCGCATCGCTCTCTCGTGCCCAGCTCTTCCTTGAGTTCAAGGGCGAGGGCACCCATGCTGGCCTGCGCGGAACATCTCTGCTCAAAGACAACCAACATGCTGATATCACACTGTTTGTGAAGCATGCCGTTCCAGGATGTGAAAGCCGCGAATACTACCGCTCTGTCGTCGACGACAAAGCCCGCGCAGTGTTCCAGGGCAAGATCATTGTGGAACAAGCTGCTCAGAAGACTGATGGTCAGATGATGATCAAAACGCTTCTGCTGAGCGATACCGCTGAAATCAATGCCAAACCTGAGTTGGAAATCTTTGCGGACGACGTTCAGTGCGCCCATGGTTCCACTACCGGCGACATTGATGAAGACCTGCTATTCTACCTCATGGCACGCGGTATTCCAGAAGCTCAGGCACGCAAAATCCTCGTTCTCGCATTCCTTTCTGAAGCTATTGAGGAATTTGAAGAGGAACAGTGTGTAGAATTGCTGGAAGCAATGACACGCAGCTGGCTTCATGCCGATGATATGGTGAGCGAATGACCAAGGTCGACAACACGGCTTTCACAGCTCCATACGATGTTGAGAAGGTTCGGAAAGATTTTCCGATCCTTTCAACTCAGGTCTATGGCAAGCCGTTGGTCTACCTGGATAATGGTGCGTCAGCCCAAAAGCCGACAGCGGTGATTGATGCTATCACCAAAGCCTACACCCAGGAATATGCCAATGTGCACCGTGGCTTACACTATCTGTCGAACACAGCCACCGAAAACTTTGAAGCGGCACGCGAAACCGTGCGCCGCTTCCTGAATGCCCCAAGCGTTGACGAAATTGTTTTCACAAAATCAACGACTGAAGCAATCAACCTTGTGTCCTACGGCTTGGAAGATGACATCCAGGAAGGCGATGAAATCATCATCTCCATCATGGAGCACCATTCCAACATCGTGCCTTGGAACTTCCTTCGGGAACGCAAAGGCGCTGTCATCAAATGGGCACCCATTGCAGAAGATGGTACGTTTCTGCTGGATGAGTTTGAAAAACTCCTGACAGATCGCACCAAAATCGTCGCAATGACCCATATGTCCAACGTCACCGGAACTGTGGTTCCAGTGAAAGAAGTCACGCGCCTTGCACACGAACGTGGTGCAAAAGTGCTGATCGACGGCTCGCAAAGTGCAGTGCACATGCCTGTCGACGTTCAGGATATTGGCTGTGACTTCTATGCGATCACCGGGCATAAGCTCTACGGTCCAAGCGGCATCGGCGTGCTCTACGGCAAGAAAGAGATTCTCAACAAGATGCGTCCATTCCAGGGCGGTGGTGAGATGATCAAGGACGTGACCGAGTGTCTTGTCACCTATGCTGAAGCTCCGCATCGTTTCGAGGCTGGTACCCCGCCAATCGTTCAGGCTATTGGATTAGGGGCCGCCCTTGACTATATGGAGAGTCTGGGGCGCGAAAACATCGCATTGCATGAAGCGTCCCTACGTGATTATGCAGAGCAGCGCTTAAAGGAAGTCAATTCCCTGAAGATCTTTGGCAACGCCAAGGATAAGGGATCGATCTTCTCCTTTGAGATTGAAGGGGTTCACGCCCACGATATCTCGATGGTGATTGACAGAGCGGGCGTTGCAGTTCGGGCCGGTACGCATTGCGCGCAACCTTTGCTGGCGCGTTACGGCGTGACCAGTACATGCCGTGCAAGTTTTGGCCTGTACAACACCCATGATGAAGTCGATCGCTTGGTAGAAGCCTTGCGTAAAGCGCAGATGATGTTTGGTTAGGACCTATGACAGACAACACACAAACAAGCGAGTTCTCTGACGGACCTTTGACAACTCCGGAAATCAACCAGAGCTCCGCAATTCCTGCGGAAGAACTGGAGCGTTTGACCGGCGATATCATTGCTGCGATGAAAACCGTATTCGATCCGGAAATTCCGGTCGATATCTACGAGCTTGGCTTGATCTACAAGGTTGATATCGAGGACGACCGTGCGGTCAAAATCGACATGACTTTGACCGCTCCAGGTTGCCCGGTTGCTGGCGAAATGCCAATTTGGGTAGAAAACGCAGTAAGCTCTGTACCAGGCGTTGGCACCGTGCAAGTGGATATGACCTTTGATCCTCCATGGGATCCAAGCCGCATGTCTGACGAAGCTCGCGTTGCATTGAACTTCTTCTAAGGTTCGAATAGCGCTTACAATGTATGGCACCTCGACAGTGTTGAGGTGCCCATGGAGGGTGCAAAATGGCCTCAGGATTTCAGGTACTATCGCTGACGGACGAAGCAGCTGATTACATTCGTACTTTGCTTGAAGCAAGTGATGCCGATCCACTCGGTTTGCGTGTCGCCATAAAAACAGGTGGCTGTGCGGGCATGGAGTACGAACTGGATCTGGTGACAGAAGCAAAATCGGGCGATGATGTTGTTGAAGATAAAGGCGTAAAAGTTTTTGTTGATCCAGCAGCTACGCTTTATCTGCTTGGAACGGAAATGGGTTTTGAAACGACAAAATTCCGCTCTGGTTTTACGTTCAAAAATCCAAATGAAGTCTCTGCGTGCGGCTGCGGTGAATCCGTAGAGCTGCTGCCAGCTGATCTTTCAAAGTTTGCTCAGAAAAACTAGTAGCGCTCAAGTCTGAGCAGCTACGGCAATAGGTGGGATGCCGTGTCTCTTTTTAATTCATTGAAAAACGATAATCTTGAGACGTGGCATTCCTACACTAAACATGAATTTGTCCAGGGCCTTGGCGATGGAACTCTGCCAATTGCAGCGTTTAAGAAGTACCTCGTCCAAGACTATCTCTTCCTGATTGAGTTCGCCCGCGCCTATGCGCTTGGCATGTACAAGTCCACTGACCTTGCTCAGATGCGAAAATGTCTTTCCTCCGCAAATGGCATCCTTGAAGTAGAGATCGGCCTTCACATCCGCCTTTGCGAAAGTTGGGGGCTGTCTGAAAACGAGATTGTCGCAACTCCGGAAGAACCAGCAAATCTTGCATACACCCGCTATGTTCTCGACACCGCAATGAAGGGCGATATGCTCGACTTGAAAGTCGCACTCGCACCTTGCGCTATTGGTTACGGTGAAATCGGTGCCGAGCTGGCAACGCAAGATGGGGCAATAGATCCAAGCAATCCATATGCAGAATGGATCAAAGAATACTCCAGTGATGAGTATCAGGAACTCGCCGCTGATGCGGTGAAGGAAATCAATGATCTCGGCGCGCTCTATGCGACTGAGGCACGCTACGCCAAATTGTCTAGAATATTTAGAGAGGCCACTAGACTTGAGGCCAATTTCTGGCAGATGGGCCTCGAGCTATAATCATTCAAAAGAATACATCACATTTCTGTGAGTGGATGAAACAAGCAATAATCTTGTCGATCTTCGACTGAATATTGCAAGCTTTCAATATATTTATATCTTTTGGTGATTGCTTATGTCTTTATCCTCATTCTTTCTATCTGATAAACGCCCGGTATTCCTGGAGAATATCCGTTGCCGCCCCATGTTTGGCGGAAACGGATATTACATAAATGGCAAAATGTTTGCCCTCGTTCGTGAAAAGTCACTCTATCTCAAAGCGGGATCCAATAACGTGGCCGACTTTTTGCTGACTGGGCAGCTGCCTTACATTCATCAGTGTTTTGGAGAGTATTTCCCGACGAACTTCTATTCGGTTCCGCTGAATATTGTCGAGGATGAAGTCCAGCTGACACGATGGATTGCAAAGGCAATACGCCAACTTGCTCAGGCGAAAGAGAGCGCCAAAGCCTCTTCGGCCTTGGATAGCCGACAAAAAAAGACGGCAATCATACGATCTGCCGTCTCGAATACGTTTCTATTTTAAAAATTAGCGCTGCTTAAGCAACCTGTGTCACGCTGGGGATCTTCTTCTCTTCCTCGGCTTTCACGAGGTTGCGGCCAGCTTTCTTGGCAGCATAAAGCGCAAGGTCCGCACGAGACACCATGCTCTCTGCACTATCGCCAGGCCGGAAAGTTGAAATGCCAATAGAGATCGTAATGCGACCAAGGTTCTCACCGGTAGAACGCTTCACGAGCTCTTTCGCCACAACATTCTTACGGATCTTCTCCGCAATCACCTTTGCATCTTCAATGGTGGTTCTTGGTAGAATGATGCCAAATTCTTCTCCACCATAACGACACGCAATATCGTTGTTCTTGACATTCTGCTTCACCGCCAGCGCCACAAGTCGAAGAACCTGGTCGCCGGTCTGGTGTCCGTAGTTGTCATTGAACTGCTTGAAGTGGTCGATATCTGAAATCAACAAGGAGAGGGGAGCATGGCTCTCTTCTGTCTCCTTAACCGCACGCACAAGACTCTGATCGAAATGCTTGCGGTTATTCAGTGTGGTCAGTTCATCGGTGAGCGATTCATAACGGATCGCCTCCAATCCTTCCTGCAAGACGCCGATCTGACGGCGAGAATCAACCAGCTGTTCGCGAAGCTCTTGATTGCTCTCAGCAGTTTCAGTGGTCAGTTTTGCAAGATGAATGACAAGCTGGGAAAGCTGAGAACGATCACTGACGTTCTCAAGAGCGCTCAACGTACGGGCCAGCTCTTCACCGTATTCGGTGGTTTTGAGTGTTCCCTTATCAAGCGCAGAAATTAATTCCCGAACTTCCTCGGAGATCTTGTCGCCAACTTCGTCGATGCGCTCACCCAAACGGTTCGGCGACAAAAAGCGGTTATAGATCTTCTGAGTCTCTTCAGGAGAAATTTTGCCATCACGGGCAAGAATCTTATTGATGGTCCGGTTCAGGGCCCGGTTAAACCCGGAAGCGTACGAATACCACAGCTCATAGTTGCGTGGAAACGCTGGAAGCTTATTCGTCTTGATGTAATCGAGCGCACTGTCTGCATAAACAATCGTACGCTTGAACTCGTCTTCTTGACTCATGATTGCATCACCGCGTCACGGAAAGGGCTACCCCATAATTAATAAGCTAATTTAACATTAGCTTATTTAATGGGATATACCTAACCAGTGGTTAACCTCAGGAAAATGGGCTATCGGCTTTGAACTTTGGAACGAGTTTCCCGCAGCAGGAAGGCCGGAACGTGGCTTGCATTACGGAAAATCGCATCATCTTTAGGTTGATTAGCGCGGCGACCGCCTCTTGGACGAGGTGGAGCAGCACGACGCTCAGCGTGCATTGGAACCACAGGTTGCTCTTCAAGGCCAGCTGGTACAGATTCGGTTTCCTGAACTGCTGCTTCCTGAACTTCAGCCTTAGGCTTGCGTGAGCGGCTTTTTTCTTTTGGAGTGCGGGTAGAACGGCGGCGAGACTTTTTGTCATCGGCAGGCTTGGAGAAATCAACCGGCTCTCCGACCCACTCGAGCTCTTTACCAATCACGTCGTTAATCGCTTGCAATGCTTTCTGGTCCTTGCCCGTCACAATGGAAATTGCAGTACCTTCACGGCCCGCACGCCCGGTACGTCCAATACGGTGGACGTAATCTTCTGCATGAATAGGAAGATCAAAGTTAAAGACGTGGCTCACGGTTGGAATGTCAAGACCACGTGCAGCAACATCACTGGCCACCAGAACCTTGATGTGACCCTTTTTGAAGTTGTCCAGCATGGTCATGCGAGAGCGCTGGTCCATGTCACCGTGAAGTGCACCAACAGAAAACTCATGACGCACAAGCGAACGGAAGAGGGTAGCTACATCTCGTTTGCGGTTACAGAACACGATCGCATTTTGCAGATCTTCAGCACCTTCGATCAGCTCGCGCAATTTCGCGCGCTTCTCGTAGTCTTCCGCATCAGCCGCCGCAATGCGCTGCGTCACAGTATCCGCTGTTGTAGAAGCTTTCGCCACTTCCACCTTTGCTGGGTTCTGCAAGAACGTGTCAGTCAAACGCTGAATCTCAGTCGGCATAGTTGCTGAGAAGAACAGGGTCTGACGCGTGAACGGGATAAGTTTGCAGATGCGCTCGATGTCTGGAATGAAGCCCATGTCTAGCATGCGGTCGGCTTCATCGATCACGAGGATATCAACGCCCTGCAGCAGCAGCTTACCGCGCTCGAAATGATCAAGCAGGCGGCCAGGTGTTGCGATCAGAACATCAGCGCCACGCTCAAGCTTGCGGTCCTGCTCAGCAAAGGAAACACCGCCAATCAGCAGTGCGACGTTCAGCTTGTGATTGACGCCATATCGATTGAAGTTGTCTTCTACCTGCGCAGCAAGCTCACGGGTCGGCTCAAGAATAAGAGTTCTTGGCATCCGGGCGCGCGCACGGCCTTTTTCCAGAAGAGTAATCATCGGCAGCGTAAAGCTTGCCGTTTTCCCGGTTCCAGTTTGAGCAATCCCGAGGACATCTCTACGTTCGAGAACGTAAGGGATGGCGCCTGCCTGAATGGCAGTCGGTTCTGTATAGCCAGAGGCTTCTACAGCGGCGAGAACTTTCTCACTAAGTCCGAGAGTGGAAAACGACATATTTCATGTTCTTTACGATAATTGAGGAGAGAAGCTGGAAGCCGTATGAGTTACAGGTTTCTCCAACCAGTTTGGCGGAACACTACATTTCTAAGCAGCGTTGTCAATAAATTCTGCGGTATAACCGATATATTCCTTCAAGTTATGCCAAGGTTGCCGAGTTATAACCTACGCAAAACTCAGCAACTATTCAGAATTAAGGGTCTTTTAAATATCCAGATCAGTCGCGAACTCTGCTCGCTCCTGAATAAAGTTGAAGCGTGCCTCAGGTTTATTGCCCATCAGCTGCTCAACCGCATTGCGGGTTTCACTCACTTCATCCTCGCCAACAACCACTTTAAGCAGCGTCCGACGCTTCGGATCCATGGTGGTTTCCTTCAGCTGAGCAGGCAGCATCTCACCAAGGCCCTTAAAGCGGCCAATTTCGATCTTGCCATTCTTCTTGAAGCTGGTTTTCAAAAGCTGCTCACGATGTTCGTCATCCCGGGCATAAAGCGTCTTACCACCCTGACTGATCCGGTACAGCGGAGGAACAGCAAGGTAGAGGTGACCGTTATTGACCAAATCCGGCATCTCTTTATAAAAGAATGTGATGAGAAGGGCTGCGATATGCGCCCCATCAACGTCCGCATCAGTCATGATGACAATGCGCTCATAGCGCAGATCTTTGTCATCGTAGTTGGATCGCGTCCCACACCCAAGGGCTTGAATGAGATCAGACAGCAGCTGGTTTGCGACCAGCTTGTCCCGGCCAGCGTTCGCAACGTTCAGGATCTTACCACGCAATGGCAGAACAGCCTGTGTCGCACGATTACGAGCTTGTTTTGCTGAGCCACCCGCGGAATCACCCTCCACGATAAACAGTTCAGTGCCATCAGATTTGCTTGTTGAGCAATCTGCGAGCTTGCCGGGCAAACGAAGGCGACGAACTGCAGTTTTACGCGCGACGTCCTTCTCCTGGCGACGCTTCAAACGTTCTTCAGCACGATCAACCACCCACTCAAGCAGTTTGTTTGCCTGATTAGGAGAAGCGGTCAGCCAGTGGTCAAACGCATCGCGGACGGCGTTTTCAGCAATACGGGTTGCCTCATTCGTGGCCAGCTTGTCTTTTGTCTGACCAACAAACTCAGGCTCGCGCACGAACACAGAAAGCATACCAGCTGCTGACGTTAAAACGTCGTCACCCGTAATAATGGAAGCCTTCTTGTTGCCAATCAGCTCGCCATAGGCCTTCAGGCCGCGGAGCAGGGCGTAGCGCAGGCCCGTTTCATGCGTGCCACCTTCAGGTGTCGGAACAGTGTTACAGTAAGAGTTGACGAACCCGTCGCCAGCAAACCAGGCAACAGCCCATTCAACTGAGCCATGCTTACCTGTCGCTTGTGTGCGGCCTGCAAAAACTTCGTCAGTAACACGGCGCTCTTTACCAAGAGCCTCTTCCAGGTAATCCTTCAGGCCGCCAGGGAAATGGAAAGTCGCAGTCTCAGGTACTCCATTGGCTTCATCGGCAAGAGCCTTGGCACAGCGCCAACGAATCTCCACACCGCCAAACAGGTAGGCCTTGGAACGCGCCATCTTCATCAAACGGGCGGGTTTGAACTTGAGTGTCTTGCCGAATATTTCCGCATCCGGCTTAAACCGCACCATGGTGCCACGGCGGTTGTGAACATCCCCAACCAGCTCAAGGCCGCCATCAGCAAGGCCACGACGGAACGTCTGGCGATACAGCTTGCGGTTACGCGCAACCTCAACGACCAGTTCTTCGGAGAGCGCGTTTACAACGGAAATACCCACACCATGCAGACCACCAGAGGTCTCATAGACTTTGCTGTCAAACTTACCGCCGGCATGCAGGGTCGTCATAATGACTTCCAGCGCGGACTTGTCTTTATATTTAGGATGCGGATCAATCGGGATACCGCGGCCATTATCAGTAATGGTCAGGTAGCCATCATCGCCCAGGGAGACATCAATCCAGCTGGCGTGGCCTGCAACGGCCTCATCCATGGAGTTGTCAATCACTTCAGCGAACAGGTGGTGCAGCGCCTTTTCATCCGTGCCGCCAATATACATTCCCGGACGGCGACGCACAGGCTCCAGACCTTCAAGCACTTCAATGTCAGCTGCGGTATAATCACCCTCAGCGCCGACGGGAGCGGCCTTGCCTGCGGATGATGGCTTTGCAGGTGAGGTCGGTGCGCTTGCGGCTGGTGCTTGTTTCTTCTCAGTGCTGCCAGAAGAGGATGTCAGCTCATCCATGCTTTTGGTAACATCTGCAAACAGATCATCAGGCGTGCTCATCGTACCTCTTTGGTCTTGCGCTTAAATAGTCTCGAATCAAACGGCAGTCTTGCAGGACTGAGAGAAAAGGGCAAAGATCTGCCGGAGTTCTACTCTTGTTCCTTGTGGGTAAGCGCAAGACATACGCCTTTTCGCTTACCTGAATGTGCCGAACCCCACCAAAAGCGGGCATCTGATGCCATATGCGCCATTCCCGGCGAAAATACAAATGGCATTTGTGATTGCCCCAAGGCCTGTGATCAAAACTTTACACCGGACATACACACGGCAGTTACGTCATCTGCTGCAGATTGTTGCGAGCATGCAACAGCATTTTGCGCTGACCCGAATGGTGGAAACTGACACTGGTTCATGAATAGCAAATTGGATAGTTTGCCTTGTCCATGTTTGAGAGATGGTCGAACTGTGTAGGATTTTTGTCAATCAGATAGAAAGCTAGGCATTTGTAAGATCATTTGTGACAATTTGAAGGTATGTCACCTTTGGAAACAAAATTGACATTTTTTCCTTTCATAGCCTGATCACGCAACGACGGTATGAAAAGATAAGAAGTCAGAACCACTGACAAGTAGGCAGTGGTCAAGTGAGGCACTTTGATAAAAGCTCTGTTTAAAGATGAAATGGGAACGCACCACAATGCGTTGACGCGTCTTGTAACAAGCTTGAGCTGCGCCTCGGTTCTTACTCTTCTCGCACTCAACAGTGCACATGCTTTGGATACCAACAAAAGTGCAAGTGCAATGGCTGCCGTCAATCAGATGGCAAATGTCACACCTCAGCAAGCATTAAGGGAAGGGGCCCGCGCTTACTACTCCGGTGAAAAAGACAAGGCACTCTCTCCACTTCGCTACGCTGCTGAAAACGGACAGGCTATGGCAGCCTGGAAGCTCGGCAGGATGTACGCGCAAGGAGACGGTGTGCCGGAAGATGATCTTCAGGCGTTCCAGTATTTTTCCCAGGTCGTGCGCGAATATTCCTCCGATGGCCCCAAAGCACGCTCAGCCCCATTTGTCGCAAGCGCTCTTGTTGAACTGGGCCGCTACTTCCTGACAGGTATTGGCGACAGCCCGGTTAAACAGAACACGCACAAAGCACGTGAGGTGTTCACCTACGCTGCCTCCTACTTTGGCGATGCGGATGCGCAGTACAATCTCGGCATCATGTATCTCAACGATAAGCTGCCAGATTATGACCGCCGATTGGCTGCACGTTGGTTGAAGCTCGCAGCCGTAAAAGGCCATGTCGGAGCGCAGGCCAAATTTGGTGAACTGCTGTACTTTACAGAAGAACTGACAACCGCACGCATGACAGGCCTCAAATGGATGACCCTGGCACGCCGGCAAGTGGTTGGCGGTGATAATGATGCATGGATCGTCTCTCTCCACGAGAAGGCATTTTCTCTCGCCTCAGAAAAAGAGCGTCGCAATTCTGCTGAATGGGCAGATGCATGGCTGGTTAAGCGCGGCCACGTGATTGCTTCAAGCAACTAATCCACTCTCTTCTGATTTTCTTTTAAAATATGACTTGACCACTCAGGTTATTTCTGCGATTTAAAACATGAGTTCAATATTCAAGTTTTGTTATTGACCTCTGTTTGGCGATTGTAGACCCCGATTGCGGGTCTCTGGAATGTACTTGGGGTGAGCCTTTTGCGCTCACCCTCTTTTTTTGCCTGCATGTCGCAGAAAAGCTAAAATTTTCACAGTCTTCACGCACATTGTTTAAGCCTCTGAAATTTCAGTCTTTTCAACAGCAGGATGCAGTTTTTGAAATTTTCTCGCATGATTTGGGAAAAACTATAAAACACGCTTGCCAAGCTTTAAAACTCTGCCTATATACCTGCCTCAACAAGACGCCGCGGGGCGTCACGTTGATGAGATCGGAGCATAGCGCAGCCTGGTAGCGCATCTGGTTTGGGACCAGAGGGTCGCAGGTTCGAATCCTGCTGCTCCGACCATTCATCAACACGAAGATAGATCGGAGCATAGCGCAGCCTGGTAGCGCATCTGGTTTGGGACCAGAGGGTCGCAGGTTCGAATCCTGCTGCTCCGACCATCTATCGACCCGAAGATTAGTTCGGAGCATAGCGCAGCCTGGTAGCGCATCTGGTTTGGGACCAGAGGGTCGCAGGTTCGAATCCTGCTGCTCCGACCATCTTCCCTTCTTCTTCCCCTAAATTTCATAATTTAAGTAGTCAGCATCGCAGCCTTTTATGCTTTTGTGCCCTCAAATCTGCACAAAGTAGCGCTCCATTTGCATCTACTGTCGCACGTCTCATTCAGCAGCACCGCTCTTTGATTAAAACGAGCAAGGAAGGTTGCTGACAGCGCTCCTCATTCAATCTCGACATAGGCCACCCTAAGTGCAAGCTAGCGCTCTACGACCCCTTTAAAATGCTCTACTGAGACGCTGCAATCCTCACCATAAAACTACAGCCAATGCGCACATAGAAAAAGCCCGAAGGCGAGGGCCTCCGGGCTTCTTAAATCGTACAACTGTGAAACCTGCTTAGAACACGAAGAGATCCAGCACGTAGAACAGAGCGGCTGACAGGATTGCGGCCAAGGGAACCGTAATTACCCAAGCCGCAATGATGGTCATGAAGTGCGAGCGACGCACCAGCATGCGGCGCTTTTCGTCTTCTTTCACAGTGTTTTGCTTATAGCTTTCCATGCCGGTGCTTTCTTTCACGAAAGCAATACGACGCTTGGACTTCATTGTGTACCACTCACGGAAGAAGCCAACGCCGAAGATTGCGCCAACGGCAATGTGAGTAGAGCTCACCGGTAGTCCCAGCCAGCTCGCGAAGATCACTGTGATCGCAGCAGAAAGGGAGACGCAGTAAGCGCGCATCGGGTTCAGCTTAGTAATCTTCTCTCCGACCATACGGATCAGCTTAGGACCAAACAGCATCAGACCGAAAGAAATACCAAACGCACCGATCAGCATAACCCAGAGAGGAATTGTCACAGCTTTCGCAATGCCACCTTCCTGAACGGTGTGCACGATCGCAGCAAGAGGACCAATCGCATTCGCAACATCGTTCGCACCGTGGGCGAAGGAAAGAAGCGCTGCGGAGAAAATCAAAGGCCAGCGGAACAGGATACGCAGGGACTGGTTCCGGTTTTCCATACCTTCAGACTGCTTGCGGATTAACGGACGACAAATAGCCAGTGCAGCAACAAAGGCAATTGCGCCAAGCAGCAGAGCGACCTCAATGTCGATCTTTACGATCTTCTTCAGGCCCTTCATTGCCAGATAAGTAGCAAACGCAGCGGCCATAATCGCGATCAACAGCGGCACCCAGCGACGGGCAGCAGCAATCTTGTCTTGTTGGTAGATAATAAAGGATTTGATGAAGGCCAGGAACAGGGCCGCAATAATACCGCCAAGAACCGGGGAGATGACCCAGCTTGCTGCAATGCCCGACATGGTCCCCCAGCTGACAGAGCCAAAGCCAGCAGCAGCAATACCGCCGCCCATCACGCCACCAACGATAGAGTGGGTGGTGGAGACGGGAGCGCCGATCCATGTTGCAAGGTTCAGCCAGACAGCCGCAGAGATCAGCGCCGCGAGCATCAGCTTCACAAAGTCTGTGTAATCTGTCACTTGCGTTGCGTCGATAATGCCCTTGGAGACCGTCTTCACGACGTCACCACCGGCAATCAAAGCGCCAGCGCTCTCAAAAATGGCAGCAAGCAGCAAGGCGCCGCCAATGGTAAGAGCTTTAGAGCCAACAGATGGGCCCACATTGTTGGCTACATCATTTGCACCGATATTGATCGCCAGATAGGCACCAATACCTGCAGCAGCAACAATAATAATAGCGTTTGGATGGTCAGAGACATAAAAACCAGCCATCGCCATAGCGAACATTAGAAAAACAAATGCGACCGCAGGAGCAACCAATGGACGTGCCATTGCGTTGCCGGCCAGCTCTAGCCTGGAAAACTTATCTAAGTCTTTGTCTAGAGTAGGCTTTTTTCTAAGGTTAGACATGCTGTATACTTTTTTCGCCGCGTCTTCTTCGCGTAGTTTCTCATGCACCTGGCAGCAGGCATAACACCTGACTACAATTTTGCACCCACCCTTCATCACAGGACAAAGGCAGGCGAGCGCACATCATTGAATGTGGCAGTGTTGCCCTCAAATGAGCGGGCACCAGAAAAGCACTCGAGGAACTTTGTGTATTAAAGCTACCTTCAAGCGCTTTTATTTCCAGTGAACGCTCAGTTCGCGCGCAAACTAGTTTTGTCTCCGGTATATTTCAAGTTAAAATTACCTATAAACTTTGGAGAAGTAACTAGTCACAGAAATATCACGAAAGCTTCGCAATTTCTTAATTAAAAATCGCCCAACGTCAAGTCCGGTAATACTGGAAATAAAAACCGCAATTATTGCACCGGTTAGCGCAATTATTGCACTTAAGGCCGCAATGAGTGCATCTATAGCTATTTACTAAGAGAAATCGGTATAGCTTGACCAAGTGCATTGACACCAATGGCATAATTGGAGAAGAAACAGGAAAACTGGTATATCGCGTTGGAGAGTGTGTTTCCGAATCCAATGCGAAAAAGAGAGGTTACATGGTAGCTCGCATTTACAATCCAGCCAAAACTGCAATGCAGTCCGGAACAGCCAAAACCAACAACTGGGTGCTGGAGTTCGATCCACAGTCCCCAAAATCCATTGATCCGCTGATGGGCTATACGTCATCAGGTGATATGAAGCAGCAGGTAAAGCTGAAGTTCCCGACCAAGGAAGAAGCGGTCGCCTACGCAACACGCAACAATGTTGCTTACCGTGTTGATGAAGAGAGCAAACGCAAGCACCGCCGCGCATCCTATTCAGATAATTTCCGTTTTGACAGATTATCTCCGTGGACACATTAAGTTTCAGCATTGAGATTATTCTCTAACGGCCTTATGAAACATCCCACGCAACGGGCGATCCACTCGCCCTTGCAAAAGCGGTCCCTTAGCTCAGCTGGATAGAGCACCGGCCTTCTAAGCCGACGGTCGCAGGTTCGAATCCTGCAGGGATCGCCATTTTTCTTCCTTGAAAATCTAAATAACACTTATAAATCAATAGCTTGTGCGATTGATACGTAAACGCGTTTGACGACAATTGGGCAATCCCGTAACAATTCCCGTAACAAATCCCGTAACATTTGGGGCGTCATGATGGGAGTTACATGTGATCGTGGAAGATATTATTTCGTCAAAAGGGTACCCAAGAGGTACCAGAGGTATGATCCGCGTTCCCGGGTCACCATAGCTCTCCATACAGACAGCCATGAGATTGCTCTTACTAAGGCCGGGCCCATCGAGGCTCAGCTTATTTCCTATTGGGAGGCTCTCAAGGCGGGCAATACTGCGGATGCGGACGCACTTGCTGGTGCTCTGCGGGAGCTGGCGGATGCCAGTGGCTTCAACTACGCGCCTATGGAAGATCTCATCTCCAACAGTCCGCGAGACCTTATTGACCGCCTCATGAAGCTGGAAGGGGCTCTGGAGGCGAAGGAAGACCCCTTGGTGCCAGCATTGCTGGGGAATGCTAAAATCCTGCCCAAGAAGCTTAGCCTCGCTTTTGAGGAGTATTTCGACTTCACAAAAGACCAGCGTGTCGGGATGAATGAGGAGCAGGTGCGTAAATGGAGAAATCCGCGCCTAAAGGCCATCAACAATCTTATCGCCCTGGTTGGAGATAAACCGATCCTTGATTTGGCGCGCAATGACGCAAAGAGATTGCGTGAATGGTGGGTGGAGCGCTTGTTGAATGAGGGGAAGTCGTCCGTCTCCGCGAATAAAGACATTGGGCATCTGGCGCAGATCTATCAGGTCTACGGGCTAATACACGAGCTGGAGCTGGATAACCCTTTTGCAGGGATGCGCGTGAAAAAGACCATAGCAGCCCCACGCTCTGCCTTTTCTCCAGGCTGGATGCGTGACAAGGTTTTGGTGCAAGGCGTTCTCGATGGCCTCAATGATGAAGCTCGTGACGTGTTCTTATTCATGATCAACACTGGGGTTCGCCCATCCGAACTCATCGGCAGCCTGCCTGAGCATTTGATGCTTGAAGAGCCGATTCCTTATTTCGAGATTCGCGCCTATCAAGGCGGCGAGTATCAGCGAAAGCTCAAAACCGAACATTCTGCCCGCGATATTCCGCTAACCGGAGTGTCGTTGGAGGCGGCGCAGCGACTGAAAGATGCTGGAGGTGTGAAGAGATACTTCCTGAATTCAGATCTCTGGAGCAACACAGTCAATAAATATCTGGAAGAGAATGGGCTGCGAGAAAGCGAGCGGCATACGGTTTACTCGCTCAGACATGCGTTTGAAGAAAACCTGCTGGAAGCTGGAGTGGATGAGCGCATCAGAGTCGAGTTGATGGGCCATGCCTACAATCGCCCTAAATATGGTCCGGGCGGCAGCTTGGAACTGAAGCTGCAAGCAATTAGGAAAATTGCGCTTTAAGGGCCGGGCAATGCATACTGAAGGGCAAGGTTGAATTCTTTTTGCTGCTTCTCTCGCTCTTCAATGAGTTCATGGACACGATTGAAAACGGGAAGGTAATCCGGACCGTAGTTCTTTACGATAGTTGCCGCGATCCCACGCGCTTTAATGAGCTCTTCAGTGCTCACATCAGGTTCAAAGGGGATCGCAACCTTTCTCACATCACCACCTAAGCCGCAGCTTCGTTTGTGCGTGTGCAGTTGGAAACGGCGCTTTCCATCATCTCCGCCCATTCCAGGGCGGCCATTTCAGGGCTTTGGGGCTTGATGGTGGAGGCGAGCGGCAGGGTTGGGCCTGACATGCTTCTGCGGGAGAGTTGGTTGAGGGTGGTCGTTATCGCTGCACGACGGATCTCTTCCAGCTTGGCAGTTTCAACCATGCTCAGCTTGTCCGGGCGCGGAATGAGTTCACTCAAAGCTTTTGCCAGTTCACACAGGCCTCCGGTTGGGCGATGCAGCAATGTTTGAGCCTGATCGCATTCGGCTTCCGTGTAGGCCAGATGTGCCAGGATGACCTGCAGGCCGGTCGTCATCATCAGGGGGCGGAGGGCGCGCGGTGTGAACCGCGCTGCCATTGTGTTGAACTGCGCCTGTGAGAGGAACGCATCCGTCAGATTGGGCAGTGCAGCCACGCGGCCTAACACAATGCCCAGAGTGCGCCAGGTGATCCTGGAGGAGGCCGGGTGTGTCAGGTTGATGTAGTTTCCCTCTGGCAACGGAATGAAGTTCATCGGCTCTGCCATGCTTATGCATCCTCCGCGACAGGGCCTGTCATGCCGAGGGCGTGGAGGTAGAGATCGAGGATGGCTTCTTCTTCCTCGCGTTCATGTGGTTTGCGCTTGCGAAGGGAAACAATCAAACGCATGACCTTGGCATCAAAACCGTTTCCTTTGGCCTCGGCGTATACGTCCTTAATGTCATCTGCGAGGATCTTCTTTTCCTCTTCGAGACGTTCAATGCGTTCAATGAAGGCTCTGAGTTGATCGACTGCTACGCCGCCTGTATCTGCCATTTGGGTGCTCCGTGATTTCAGGTGATAAGGCTCTAAGATTGATTGCTTCTCGCTGATCGAGCAGCATGTTCCAGCCTTGAGATGGTGAGGATGGTTGGCTTCAGTTCAGCTGGTGCTTTGTCGTAGCCTCTGCCAAATCGGCCATTCAGTCGGGGAAGGAGTGCACGCGGAACGAGTTCCCAGTTCGAAGGCGCTGTGTTGGTCTTATCGCCATCGATGCACTTCAGGCACATGCCTTCAGGAACGGCTCCGTTTGTCTTCTCCCAAAGGTGCTTGTGTTTGAGGACGTAGCGTCGCTCAAAGCCTGTATGAGGGTTCGTTTCATCAATGCTGACTTCAACGTAGCCTTCTTTTGAAATGCGCTCGTGTCCCAGTTGCTGAGCGTTATGAGGCAGCTGGCCCTTTTGGAACTGTGTGCGTGCGCTGTTTGCGTTGTAGGGCATCTTTTTGCCCTTGTTCCAGGATGTGTGGCCGGTGTTGAAGTGGCCAGACCGCCCTGTGAGCCAGCCGTTGCGTTTGCAAAGAGATCTCAAATTCGCAAGGGAAACATCTGAGCGGCCAAAGGCATTGCAGAACTGCTGATGCAAGACCTTGCGGTCCATCGTGCAGCGGGCTTTGACCCAATCCAGTTCCTGCTGACTGTAGGAAATCCGTCGCCCTCTCATTGTGATTTCCCTTCAATCAGAGGGCGATTGTTGTTTTCAACCTGAGGCTGGTCACCGACCTCCATAAGGGGAAGAAAACGGCGTGCGTGACCGTGTTCAGCAACAAGTTTGGCGGAGCGGAACTGAAGATCTGCATTCTGGACAATCTTGTCTGCGACAGAGACGATGGCGTCTGTGCGCTTTGCTTCCTGCTCAAGTGTGTTGGCATCCAGATCTTCATCTGACAGTCTTTCCAGCTGCATAAACAGATGATTGTTCAAATCCATGAGTTTGTTTTTCATGGCTCACCCCCGTCCAAGTTTGTTGAGTGTTTGCTGGCAGCGTTGCCAACCATCGAGGTAGAAGTCCTGCAGGTTTCGGATTTGGCCGGCGATGGCAGTGTTGTCATCGGGCGTCTCTTTCAGAACCTGCTTCAGATCCTCTCGTTTCAAGGCAATTTCGCCAAAGCTGGGGGCGATCTGGTCAAGCAGTTTGTGGCCCTGCTGTTCTGCTGTGCCCACTGGCTGAAGAAGCGGGCCGGCAGTCTCGGAAATCAATCTCAGATATAAGCTCATGCAGACATCTCCTGTACCTGCGTGAAAAGGGTGGCGCGGGTGCAAATGTTGGTGGCAGCACCCGCGCCGGTCACCTGCTGCACGAGGGGTGCTGGGCAGCAGGTGAGGCTGGGCTGAGCAGGGGAGCTTCACTCAACACGCTTTGTGCTGTGGTGCTGTCAATAAACAGAGCAGGCGGGCCCTCTCTTTTAGGGAGAGGGGCTTCCAGATCATTCATGCTGACCCAGTTGTAAGTGAGCTTGCCGTTGTGCAGGGAGACGATGCGCGCTTGCGGGTCTTCATCTGCGGCGATGGCAATGGACTTGATCTCGCCAGTGGCGCGCAGGTGACGGCAATAAACCTTGTCGGAGAGCCTAAACGGAAGGGCTTCTAAAAAGCCGTACTGCTCTTTGGTCTGGTCAACCACAGCAGGCAGCCCTGTGTTGCGCGGGTCCATAGCCTCGAGCTCGCGAACATTACCGGTGATTTCCTGAAGCTTCAGCTGATAAGCCAAAGGTAAGGGTGCACCAATGTAATGGTTTCTTGCATCTGCTGCTGTCGCGTCCAGTGTATCTAGGACGTTTGAATAGAGAGATCGCCAAGGCTGAGCGCCGTTGGTGTTGGTGGATTCTGGTGACATGAAAAAACCTCCAAAAGCGAATGGCTGATGGAGGTCAATAAAAGCTACAAATTGTAGCATGTCAATATCTAATGTTACAAAATGTAGCTTTTTAGTTCTGTTCGTCTAGTGTCACCTTACAAGTTCAACAGCTTGAGAGATAAGTTCCCCGTATTCTTCGGTAGGTTTGATGCCAATGTATTCTTGAGTGGTGAGGCCAGGGCCATAGGGGATTGAGATTTCTTCGATATTGAGTCCCAACTCTTTCGCAATATGCTCTTTGAGCTTGTCTTCGTTCAGGTCTCCGTTGGTATCAATATGGTGCTTCCTGAGGAGGGTCCATGCGTTGATTATCTGAATTTGCTGCTCAGTGAATGAGAAGTCGTTTGACTTCAGGGTCCATGTGACGTCTGAAAATGGAATTTTTTCAATATTTAGAGTGTATTCGGCCACGGCTACATTGATGCCAAACATGCCCGCTTCAACGCCACGTGCATATAAAATTACATCAATGTAGTCCAAGTTTGCTCTTTGCCCGACCTCTCGAGCTATTGTTGCTACTGCCTTCGCGCGGGCCACTGGTGTCGAAGGTGTCAGAGACGTTTCAATTACTCGCAGTCGGGCTCGTCGTTGAGTTGCTGTTCCGGTTTCCCTTGCCTCGAATAGCCGTAGAGGTATGAGAGCTTCCGAGATTAGCTCTTCCGCTTGTGCGATGCCTTGCTGGTTGGGTTGAGATAGGAAGTTGAAATAAACGAAGTAGCCAAAGGCTATAATGCCGATGAGCTTAAATAAATTAGACATTGAATCACTCCTGAAAATTGTCAGTGTGCTTCGTAATCTATCACGTAAAAGTTGTATGGAAAGCGCATGTATCTGGCGTTTGCTTTATCGATAACTTCAAGCTTTTGTGTGCGCATTTAAGCGCCTTGCATATGTTGCAGGTGCTTAATGATAGCATTGAGGTATCGGAATGTTTTCTGAAATTAGAATTGAGATTTTAACATATACGGCGAGGCTTACAGGTCTGTCTTTGGACTATATATGTGACCTAACCGTGGGGTTGCCAGATGTTGCCGCAACGATCGTGTGTCTGAATTTATGCCGTATTTGCGAGGTTCACTAGCGTGAAGTGAGGGGTGGCCCTCACTTTTTATCAGACTTTTTCGAGATGGAATGCAGGAATGTTTGTGGCAGCCCAGCTTCTCGCCCGAGGTAGATGTAGTCCAGTGTAATGTCGTAGGTCTCACGTATTACGTATGCACAGTCCAATGAGATCCTCCGGATGCCATTCTCCCAATGATTGTACCTGGTGCGGTTAAAGCCGTGCTTCTCAGCAAACTCTTGCTGATTAAGGCCGGTATGCTCGCGAATTTTGCGAAGCCTTTCGCCAATTTCTTGAAATTGTTTTGGGGTCTTTTCCATGGGCGCACTGTCGCATAAATCTACTAAATGTAGAAATTTCAAAATGTATCCTTGACAAATGCTACATTTGGTAGCTTTTAATGATGCATGGATACGCAAATCAAAAAACTCTTTGCTGTATTGGGCCGACCTGCTCTTCGAGTGAAGTTAAAGGTAAGCGACAAAGCACTCTCGGCGGCTTGTGCCCGAGGTGTTCCTGCATCTTGGTATTTGCCGATTGTTGAGCTGGCGAAAGAGCAGGGCCAGTCGGAGCCAATTCCGCTTTGCATGTTCAATTGGAAGCGAGCGCCTGAGAGCGCGGAGGAGGGCACTCATGTTTCTCCTCTCTGACACTCGCCTCCCTCATGATGAGCATAAAGCTGCGCGCAAAACGGTGTGCGTTGATTGCTTCTCGCCCGCTCTGGCTTTGTTGCCGATCAGCGTGGCGTTCCAGCTTTTCCAAATTCCATTTCTTTGCCTGCATCAGCTTGGCTCCGCTGCGTGGAGTGATCCATCGCGTGGATCAGGTTCTGGCAGGCAGTCTGCAAGACTGCCTGAGCGCTGTCAGCGATAACATTGAGGAATATTTTGCATGTCCGGCACAAACACAGGTCGCACGCTCCCCAAGTCTGACTATGTCCGGCTTGCCGCCTACGCCAAGGAACTGGTGAAGATGACCGGCGGAGTGGATGCAACCAGCATGGTGACCCGCGTTTCTCCCAGTCAGCTGTCCCGCTATGGCAACCCGCAAAACCTTGAAGGTATGCCCATTGATGTGCTGGCAGATCTGGAACACGAGGCCGGCGAGCCGCTGCTCACCCGTGTTCTGGCCCGCATGTCTGGCTTTGCGCTGGTCAAACTGCCACGCGAGGCCAGCGAGCCGGACTGGGTGGGCAACATGGGCCAGCTCTCCAAGGAGTTTGCTGATGTTGTCTCTCGTGTGGGGGAATGCCTCAGGGATGACGGCAAGGTCTCTGCCTCTGAGGTGAAAAACCATAACCTTCGTAAGGAAATCGCAGAGCTGATCAGCATCGCCGTGAAGCTGGACAAGACCTGCGAAGTGATTGAGCAGGAGGTTGCCCTATGATCCGCTCCCCTGAAATTCGCGCAAAAATCATGCGGCACCACAAACGCAACATGAGCCCACGCGGCATCGCCACCATCTACGGCTGCTCTGAGGCTGATGTGAAAAATGTGGTTGAAACCGAAAAAGCCGATCACATCATTCTCTCCGGTGTTCCAGTCGCAGGCGGAAAGGCTTTGCATCCGGTGAGGGACACAGCAGAAACACCGGAAAGCGCAGCCATGAGGTTGTTTAAGCAGCTGCCGGAGGATTTGCAGGAAGTCGCGACTGGGATCGCGCGCATGATGGACATTCACGTTGCGCGGCTGTTCACAAGCAGCAGCAAACGCCAACAAGATGTCTTCTATCGCGGCTGCTTTTACTACGAGCTGAAATGCAAGTTTAACCTGAGTTATGAGGCCATCGGCGCACTGGCTGGCGTCAGCGTCCACACAGTCTCACTCGCCACACAGCGCTACTGCGAACAAGTCGGCGCTCCCCGCCCAGGCGAACTGACAAATGCACGGAGGGCGGTGGCATGAGCGGGGTAATCCAACCAATCACCAAACTTCAGTCTGATCTTTCTAAGTTAACTGATCACATTAACAGCTGCCCATTGGTCTTCATCAAACAGATGAGACCAATGGGCAGCGATCGAAGCGTTTGGAATACTTGCACTGTTAAATATTGGAATGTGCTGGCAAATGTCAGCTATTTGGCACAAAGCGGGAATAATCAGCTGTTCTCCATAGGTTTTGGTTGCTGCCTCGGAGTTTTTTTGGAACTGCAAAATGCGGTTGATACTGTTGGCGTGATGCAAGCGAATTCGCGTGAGCGCATGGGTTTGCTGTCGCGGATTAAGCGTATCTTCTGGAGCAAGTTCATATGCGTTGACGAAATTTTTGAACTGGAGAATGTCGCTGCTCGTTTGCTGATCCAGCTGCAGCTTAATCGAAAGGTAGATACCGAAGCAGTTAAGATAAGTACCGCGAACATTCTCAGCATCGACCAGTTTAGTTCCTTTGAAGTTTGCTCCAGACAGGTCAGCTCCGGAGAAATCTACAGCCCTGAGCATTGCACCTTCAAAGTTGGCAAAGGGAAGCAGCAGCCCTCTAAAACTGCAATTATCAAGCCTGCAATTGTAAAAGTGGATGCTCTTAGACTTATTGAACTCAACGCAATCCATATTTGTGTTCGCGAGATCAAGAAGTTCCAGACTATTCCAATCTCTTGCTTGCCGAAGTTCAGTAAGTGTTCTGATAGCTGCGCTTTGATCCAGAAAAAAAGCGGTATCCGGAACTGGGCTATCCGATTTAAAGATGCTGCGGTCAATATTTCTCTTGCGTACGTACTGCTCAAGTGTCTCTTGAACGACCGGAAAATACTCATCAGCGTTCCTGACGAGATCAGCCAACAAAAACACTCCAGAACTAGCAACGGCTACGTTATCCTCTGCAAGCAACTTTGCACCTTCTCTGAAGCGGTCATTGTTGTGACCTTTTTCTGCAAGCCGAAGGTTCGAGATTGCTGTTTTTGCTTGCTTGTGAGCTGTGAAGCTTCGCCAGACAACAAAAGGCAACCCGATTGCTGCAACCAACATCAAGCCGATGTTACGCAAGACTTCGGCAGGGCTAGCATTGAAGCCCCCCCAATACCAAAGCGTGAAATAACCCGGATATTGCCTGTAGAAAGCAGCGCCGTAGTCTATGGCGATGAACGTGCACACAGAGATTGCGATGACTGCAAGAGTGTAGAGCAGAAACCAGCCTACCTTGCCAAACCAGTGTTTAAATCTCACCATCAATCTCAACTCTCAAAACAGCATAAAATAACTGCCTTGCACACTAAGGCGCGCCGCGCTGAGTCTACAACTGGCGCGCTCCACCCCTCCCAAGATAACTGGAGGGCGGCTGCATGAGTGTGTTAGGCGGGTTTGAAGTGCTTAGGTTTGCCGTTTTCATCGCAAATGGTCACAGTGCCTTGGTGTTCCTGGTCAATATATCGAATATCCTTTTCTGCGATACACAGGCCCTTAGTGCTAGCTTCTTGAAAGAAACAGGAGAAAGAGTAACTCATCGCTCTAGGATTGTTCGTGGAGAAGAATGCTCCCTTGAAAGTGGAGCCTGTTGTTCTGCATGTGTTTTTGAACTGAATAATCTCTCGCAGTCTCGCATGAGAAAAATCACATTTGTAGAAGGTAGCTTCCTCGACAGAACAGTTGTACAGGATGGCAGCCCTGAAGTTTCCCATCACGATTTTGGACTTATTAAAACTAGCGTGACTCAAGTTCACACCTTGCAGCTGCAGTTTGACGTCGATGTCTTCGAGTTCAGAAAACTGGGCTCCGATCATTTCGGGAGTCCAGTATTCCTCGAGTTTAATGTGATCTATCCGCAGCTTGCTGAAGTACGTAAGTGCTTCCTGTCCAAGCCTCTTTGCTGCGTGGATCTCCAGATGGTCTTCGGAGGACATGTTCTTTTCCGACACATCGTCATTACGTTTTTTGATTTGAGAAACTTCTCGTCCAGTGAGCTGTATAAGTGCGCAAAATTGCTTCTGTGCGAGAAGGTAATATTCTTTTGGGTGTTCCTTGGCGAGCTCAAACATAAGGGTCAATCCAGCAAGCCTCGAGGGGTAATCCTCTTTGCCCATGAGTGCCGCGGACTTTTCGAAGCGATCGAGGTTGTGACCTTTCTCAGCCAACTTCAGATTTTCCATCGCTGTTTCGGCTTGCTTGTTCGCAGTTTTAGCTTGTTCGTTTGCTATCACAGCCTGATCGTTGGAGATGTCTGCTTGTCTGGATGCTGTGTTGGTCCGTTCATAAGCAAGGACAAGGCCAATTGCGCCAACCAAGATCCAACCGATATTGCGGAAGATGTCACCAAAAGCTGGGTCGCTGCCGCCCCAGAACTTCAACGACATGATGTCTGGCCAAAAGCCAATTGCGAGAATAGCGGTTGCCAGAAAAATGAGGCAAGCCACTTTCCCCAATGTTCGATAGCTGATGGTAATCCCCTTAACTACGGGTTTGTCTTTTTCCAATGCCATCAATCTCAGCTCTCAAAACAACACAACTTAACCGCCTTGCACACTAAGGTGCAGTCCGCTGAGTCTACAACTGGCGTGCTCTGCCCCTCCCAAGATAACTGGAGGATGGCTGCATGAGTGCGTTTCGTGTTGAGGATTTTGGTCTTGCTAAGCTCTATCTCGGTGATTGCCGCGATGTGATGCCTGATTTGCCACGAGTGCACCACGTTATCGGCGATCCGCCCTATGAGCAGCACATGCACAACACCAAGAAGGGCAGCCGTGTCCTGCGCAAGGATGGCGGTAGAGAACTGGACGGACTGGACTTTGCGGCGATCGATGAAATCCGCGAGGAAGTCGCGGTGCTTGCATGTCAGAAATCTCAGGGCTGGGTGGTGTTCTTCTGCACGCCTGAGGGTGTCGCGCCCTGGCGTGATGTGTTGGAAGCCGCTGGAGCAAACTACAAGCGCGCCTGCGTATGGGTGAAGCCGGATGCGGCGCCTCAGTTCAACGGGCGATGCCCGGCCATGGGTGCCGAGATGATTGTGGTTGTCTGGGCAGGTGAGGGTGGAAGCCGCTGGAACGGCGGCGGAAAGCGCGGCGTCTGGACCTGCAACACTAACAGCAAGTCTCGTGAAGGGACGCACCCCACTGAAAAGCCTCTCAAACTCATGACTGATCTGGTCAGGGACTTCACCAACAAGGGCGAGGTGATCCTGGACCCGTTCATGGGCTCCGGCTCCACCGGCATCGCAGCACTGCGCGAAGAGCGCCAGTTCATTGGCATTGAAAAGAGCCCCAAATACTTCGACCTGGCCTGCCGCCGGATAGAAAAAGCACTGGGAGAAGACCTCTTTTTGCGAGAACAGACGAGCACTATGCCACTGTCACTGGAGATGGTTTGATGAACCGCCGCTCTCCTCAAACTGGCACAGAGCTTACTTTTGCGTTGCAGGCCGAACTAAAAGAGCAACCTAACACTTTCAATAGGTGGTGCGCATGATTTCAGGAACACGGCAAACCTTTGGGGTGAAGACAGCGGGGCAACTCTGTTTCAAGCGAGGCCTGCCAGTTGTCTCGGCAATCCTTGAAAAGCAAGAGCAAAAAGACTTCTTTGAAGACAGCATCATGAAACTCATCGAGCACCAACCTCAAAAAGGTGGTGCGTGATGGGAGTTAATTTCGTTGCTATTTTTCCGTCGTTCTTGCTTCAAGTTTTCTTCAAACTCAAAAGCGACCCTCATGAAGGCGTCAAGTTTTGTCATGATCATACAAAGGAAGAAAACTTCACCTGGGCCGTGGATGTTCTTCAGATCTTTGTTATTTCTAACCAACTTAAGATGCCGCCAGAAAGTGCGGGCTCTTTCAGTGCTAAGAGAAGTTTTATCTTCTTTATCGCTATGAACAAGTTGAGAAATTTCCCAGCCTTCAATGTAGCCAATCAAGTAATTGCGAAGTGCAGATCTATACTCGAGAATGTCTTCTGGGAAGTACTTGTTAGCATTCCC
This sequence comes from Pseudovibrio sp. W74, assembly GCF_001623085.1. Taxonomy (NCBI): domain Bacteria; kingdom Pseudomonadati; phylum Pseudomonadota; class Alphaproteobacteria; order Hyphomicrobiales; family Stappiaceae; genus Pseudovibrio; species Pseudovibrio sp. W74. The sequence goes on along the minus strand of NZ_LMCJ01000008.1, from coordinate 81,443 downwards.
ATTATTCTCGTTAATAAGTCTCAAGAGTTCAATCAGAAGGCGGAGGAACTCACGAATTTTTTCGCGATCAAGTACTGCTGTCCCAGTTATTTTGTAGTACGCAGATCTGACCTCATTATCATGCCTCCGCAAATCGAATTCGGGTGCCAGGGCACCCTTGATTTGAGAGAGATGCGAAAATTGAGAAAACTGATTACTACGCCGCATCTCCCTCGTGTGGTTGAGAAGGACATAGATAGTGGCTGCGGCTGCAAAGACAGCGAACCAACCGCTTGTCGCTCCAAGCCATGCTCTCATACAGGCCATCGGCTCCACAGATGGTATACCGGCACAGAGACCAGCCCTCAGTGTATTGAAGTCGATGAACACAAAAATGTAGATGGTCCCGAGGAAAACTGCGCATGCGAAGGTAACGGGAAAACTAAACCGCATCTAATCCTCCATCTATTGAGCGGTATCTTTAACCAAATCTGTCATCAGGCGTGCCCCTTAGTTAGGAGGTGTTCAGCATGACTCTCAAGATCGATCGCAGTAAAGCCCCTAAAACAACGACCACAGGTCACTCAGAACATTCTTGCATGGCTCAGAATTGCAACAAATGGGGCTCGCGTGGTTACAGCCGCGATGAGGCTGGTAAGCGTGTGCAGCTGTGGTTCTGCCCTGAGCACGCAAAGCAATATGAGGTGGATCTGGATGCTGCCAGACGCACGCCACCACCTCCGCGACCACCAAAGCAAGGGAGGCTTGTTTAGCCGTGTATCCCTCCCGTTCATTTCAAGTTTTTCAAATTTTTGGAGTGTGCCATGACAGCTACTGACGAGCGTAAATGGTCTTACATGCCGATCGGTATCTTTGCCGACCCTGATCTCTCTCCGCGTGACCTTCAAGTGATGGGCGTTATCTGCTGCTCAACCAACAAACACGGCATTTGCTATCGCTCACAGGTGAAGATTGCGAGATTCCTCCGTATCGGTCGTACAACGGTGGTGCGCGCTATCCAGCGTCTCATGAAGTCTGGCTGGTTGGAGCGTCGTGGCGGGAAACGCAGAGATGGTGGAAACTGCTCATTCGTCTACCGTGTGGTGAACAAGGATATACCTGTCCCAGATCAGGCGGATCTGTTTGAGCCTGACCTCGAAGAAGAGGCTCAGAATCTGGAAGAAAAAAGATATAAAAACGGACAGTCCCTGTCCGCTCAGACGGACACCTATAAGAACGAATTATTAATAACGATTGATGATGAAGATGCGGCTGCGAGTAGGGCGAATGAGGGGCGATCTGATGTGCCCTCTCAGGCGCAAGTGCAGGCAGCTAAGCGGTTTAAACACTACGTAAACGAGGTTGTAACCACACTTGCGCGGCTGAAGCCGGGGTTGGATGTGACCCGCATGGCAGACGGAACAAACCCGATTATGGGCTGGTTTGCGAAAGGCTGTGACCTTGAACAAGACGTGAAACCGGCACTTGCGATTGTGTTGGAGCGGGCGCGGGTTGTGCCTAACAGTTTGAATTATTTCACCAAAGCTGTCTTTTCTGCGATGAGTTCCCGCAAAGAACTCTCGGAAATCAACCCGAACTACAAGAGTTTTGGAGCGCATGCTGCAGAGAAGCGAGCGCGGGAGCTAGCAGCATCTCGTGCGAGGTGCGATGCAGCTTTGGATGAGTTGAATGTGGAGTACGCAGCAAGAGGTGCGCTATGAGCACATCCCAAACTCACCCCGTTATTGAATATTTCGCAAATCCACTAAAGGGCACGTTCAGCAAAACGACTGGTGCATCAGAAAAAGACTACTTTTCAGACCTTTGCAGGAGGTTGGAAGGGTTCAATGCGGATGTTCTAACGCTAGCGTCTGAGCGGATATCTCGCCGTGCAACATCTCGCAGCTGGCCATTTCCGGGCAGATGTCAGGAAGCATGTGAGGAAGTTGCACGGGAGCGCTCTGCCGCAGCAAAGCGGGATCGGCGCGCTGGGAAGGAACAGTATGGACTGCCTGAAGATGCGGCAGTGCGTATTCTGGTGGCTCAGGATGCTGGCCTTGCAATCGCCGCTATAGACGGCGAATGGCAGGGGGATCTGGTGGACTTCATCAAACGTCATCACCGTATGCCTGATGAGACCCAGATCGAACAGCTGGTGGTGGGTGCTCATGCTCGTAAAAGACGACATGAGCAGGATGAAGAAACGGAACTGAGAGCGTTTTTTGGTGAGAAGTGGCAGGGCAAACAACTGCCGGCCAGTCACCCTCGTAAAATCATGTGGAATGCATTTGAAGCGCGCCGTGATCGTTTTGCTGAAAAGATCAGCGAAGCGGTGTTGGCTGCTGACCCAGTGGAAGGAGAAAGCTATGTCTGAACAGAGGTTTCCAATTGAGTTTGATCGCTCTGTCACGCTTTCAGGAAGTGAAATAGCTGCAGCCAAAAAACTGGCTTTGCTTCTGGCTGGCTTGGCTGGTGTGCAGGATGAGGGGCGTGATTGGCTTGCAGTCTCTACCCCTCAAAGCACACCGCAGCTGCATGCTTTGACCTTGTTGCTCGGGTGTTCTGCCGCTCTGGTTGTTCTGGGCTTCGCGAAAGGCGAGGCTATGGATGAAATTGCTATCTCATTGGGAGATGCCTCTCGTGAGGACGTGGATGCTATGCTTCGCAGTGGGTTGGCTCTTACGCATGATGTGCTGGTAGATCGCTCGGATGATACAGCTGCGTCTCATCGTGTAGCGAAGCTTCAGGCTTACATCGGCCAGATCCAGATTGCAGCTTAAGGCGAGGGCATCATATGGCTCAATCAATTACATCCACTCCACGCTATGCAGCACGCGTTAAGGCAGAAGTTGAGCAACGTTCCGCAGTGCGCGTGATTGATCTGGTGAGCTTGCTGGAATGGACCTACGCCACACAGCGGGCGCACATGGACATTTTAAACCAGGACGAGGCACGTCACCTTGGTTCGCGCTGTTCCATGCCGGGATTGGAACAATACCTGACACTCGGCACCTTCGTGGATGGTGGTGGTCGATCTCATGTGGACCTGCACCCTGATGCTGAGGCGGTCCATAGCACGGTGATGCGGTTTGCCCTCCAGTCGGAAGACTGTGCTTTTGCAGCTGGTCTACTCATCCATTACGCCTCTACGCAAACACAACCGGAAAAGCCTGCAGTGGCCGGGCAGAAACTGGAAGTACGCTACGATCGGGCAGGGCGTATTGCCATGAGTTATTGGCGGGAAAATGAGGAGTTGTTTGTACGCCCAGGCACAAAGCTGCCGAAACCGGTTGGCTATGACGGGCCGGGTTGTCGTGCGGGGCAGGCCTGTGACTTGAAAGTGGTTACTGTTGAAAGTGATTTGGAGGCGTTTTTGCTCGAAACTTACACCTACTGGTGCGCAGCATTAGAGATCATCGCAGAGGCGCTGCCATTGTTGAAAACTCACAAACTCAAGTATTTTCAAGCGCCTGTGTTTGATCGACGTAGCTTGAAACTGAACTATTTAGAGAGTGCGGCTTGATCTGACCCACAGGATTTGACAGCCTAACAGCGACCAAAAAACCGCACTGAGGGGAAGACCTTCAGGGCGGTTTGTTTGTTTATGCTTGTGAGCTTGCTAACTCTGGGCCGGGCGCTAGGTCTTGCTTTTTAGTGATTTCAGTTTGGCCATCGCCATAGGTTGTAACGACGATGGGATCACAGTTAGGGTTTTCATTGATATGCTTTGCAATAGACCTCAGCTCAGTTGAAGTGATGTTGGTTATTCGGTCTACGTGCTTGGAAGGATAGTAAAGCTCTATCGGAGATGTTTGCTCCTCCGCCCGTAACGAAACTCCATCTGGATGAATTTTGAGATGAAAGTTCTTCCATTGGTATTCTTGAGCGTTTTTGCTTGTATTTGGAAGAATTTCGGCGGAGTCCTCGCGTTTTTTTAATGGATTCCGATAACCAAAGTAGATTTCTTTAATATCCTTTGGTTCGATCTTATAAAGATGCAATCCTGGCACCGTTATCAGTGCTTTTCTGGGAGCATATCTTTGAAATACCGACTCGAAGTTATTCCCAGAACGATGCTGCCATTCCATTGCAGTTAGAGTTTTAGGTTGGATACATTTGATAGCTCTGATCTCGCACTCATATGTCCAGCAGGGCTGTTTCATTAGAAGAATGTTATGAAAAGCCGCTTCTGCATTGCTTGATAGTTCTCCTTCACCTCCAGTGTAAACGTAGTTTATGCACTCGCGGTACGCGCTTACAGCGTCTTCGACCTTCAGCGGAGTACTATAATTTGCTGCTCCTCTCGTTGCAGGAAGAATAGTGTGCTGGTTTAGGTGGCTGCATTGTAGGTCATAGCCAACAACAAATCCTTCGTGGTTTTCTCCATAGTGTGCCCACATTAGAGGATCAAAGGCGGTTGTAGACAACGATAGAACACCCAGTTCGTCTAAGAATGGATCGTTGTGACCTTTGTCAGAAAACTTGATCTGCTCAAACTCTTGGAAGCGCCAAATCTTGGTTTCAAAGATATCGTTAAAATTTCGAGGTTTACGAAACCCCAAAGTTAAGTTTTCAATGGCTGATAAGCCAGCTTGAAAACCGTAATACTTATACAAGATGCTCATTCTGCCGATTGCACTTCCCTTCATTTCGGAAATTTTCGCATTTAATGAACGTAATTAATAGGTGCACCATGATTGAAATAGACATCGATGAGCACCTGGAGAACTTCGCCAGAGCCTTGAATGCAACGGGCGAGAAGGTCTCCGCTAAGAGTTTGGCACGTGCCACCCAGTATGCGCTGCGCGAAGGCCGCGAAGCCTATCTGGAAGAATTGGCCGAGGACCTTTCTGACTACAAAATCTCCAAAGCGCGCTTGCGCCGGACAGTTCGTACGGTGTTTGTAAATGCCGGAAGCGATGGGCGCAGCGCATTATTTAACGCGGGTTGGTTTCGCCTCGGCGATCAGAGAGGATTGCAGCAAACATCAGCGGGTGTGGTTGCACCAGGTTGGGGACTGCATCGCGGCACGTTCCTCGCCACTACCAAGAGCGGGCATCGCGGCGTGTTCCGCAGGATTGCTGGTGAGCGTATGGATAGCAACCCAAACAAAGAGAAGATCCGCGAGCTTTGGGGGATGAACCCCAACCGCGAGGTAGAGCGCGGCAACTCCGAAGCACTCGAACAAGCAGCTGATGCAGCGGCACGGGCGATTGAGGACCAGGCTTTCAAGCTCCTGGCCTCGATCGCCGCCTGAGCCCTCGACCCATGCGCCCTGCATGGCGCGGGTCCTTTGGGCGCCTTCCAGCCCTAGACGGGGCCGCAGCACCGCGGGGGTTCGTGCTTAAGTCGCTTAAAAAAAAGCCTTAAAAGCACCCTTAAAACTTAAAAGCAGACTGAAGAGCGGAGCGGTCAAGGAGCTGGCACGCCGATCGATGCGGGCCGGAATGGAGGCCGGAACAAAACTCAGGATGAAGCACAGATGACACGGCTGGTGAGCAAGAGTGAGTTTGCAAGAGAGTGCGATGTTTCACCTGCCCGTGTTTCGCAGTGGATCAATGAGGGCAAGATCAGCCCAGACGCAATAGTGGGGGAGGGGCGCCGCGCGAAGATCAACGCGGACCTGGCTGTTCAGCAGGTGTATAGCCGTCGCGATGTCGGGCAAAGTCTTGGCAACGGCAAAGATACGCAGCTGGCTAACGACACCACCCAGCACACACCGGCTGCGCAAGCACAACCGGCTCCGGTACAGCACGCGATGAAGCTGGAAGGGGAAGTGCCGGCGCCCAGACCAAGCGCTTCAGCAAACGGCGCGTTGGATGAGACAAAAAAAGATGCCGATGCCATCCAGCGCTTCAAGCGTTTGAAGCTGGAGCGTGAAGCAGAGGATGATCTTGAAGAGCGGCTGCTGCGACGTGGTGAGTTCATGCGCACCGAAGATGCTAATGCAGAAATGGCCCGCATTGTCACGCAGATCATGCGCAGCTTCGAAGGCGGCCTGAAACAGTTCGCAGCTGATTTATCTTCTGAATTTGGAGTTTCCGGGCGCGATGTGCAGCATACGTTGATGCGCTCTTTCCGATCAGTGCGAGAAGGCATTCATAAACGGCTTGAACAGGACGCAGACATGGATGCGGATCTGGAAGAGCCAGTAGATCTGGTGGAAAGAGAACATGGCGACATACCTGGCCAATCCTCGCCACCATCTGAGAGCAGCGGCGGCAGCGGCAGCGATGCCACCACCTCCGGTCGATTATGTTAAATGGGCGCAAAAGAATGTTTTCTTTAGACCTGAGCGCAGCGACTTTCCAGGTTACTACAACCCGGATGTGTTTCCGTTCTTCAATGAGATCCTAAAGGCACTGTCGCCAGAGGAGCCTTGCAGAACTGTCTCATTTAAGAAAAGCGCACAGCTTGGGGGGACAATTCTTGCGCTGATTTGGACCATGGCATCTTTAGATGTGCAGGGTGGTGACTTTATGTACATCACACCAACGCTTGAAAATGCGAAGCGCTGGTCCAAATCCAAGTTTGAACCTCTTGCCAATGATATTCCGAGTATTCGGGCGAAGTTTCCGCGCAATTCCAAGGAAGCCACCGATACGGTCTTACGAAAAGACAGCAAGGATGGACTTGCCAGCCTACTGATCTCCGGTGCCAATTCGGGTGCTTCGCTTTCTATGGAAAGCCGCAAAAACATCGTGCTTGATGACCTTGCAAAATGGATCAACAACGATGCGGGCGACCCTGAAGGCCAAGCTGAGAGCCGCGCCCAGTCGTTTCTCTTTGCCAAGATTTTTAAAAACTCAACTCCGCTTTTGTGGCCGGGTTGTCGGATCACCACCAGCTTTAACCAGGGCAGCCAAGAATACTTTTATGTTCCTTGCCCGCAATGCGAACACAAGCAGATCCTTGAATGGGAGAACTTCAAAGAGCAAATAGATTCAGAGAACACGGCAACGGCATGCTTCCATTGCGTTGAATGTGGCTTTCCGATCGAGGAACACCATCGCTCGGAGATGATGAAAAAGGGTGAGTGGATTGCTCACAATCCGAAGATGCTGCGCAAACATCGCAGTTTCTTTTTGTGGTCTGCTTACTCGCCGCTCGCTTCTTTTGAACGTATCGCTGACAGCTTCCTCTCAACGAATGGGGATACGGAAAAACTACAACGCTTCCACAATGATGACCTTGGGGAGCCGTTGGTGGTTGAAGGCTCTGTTCCAGACTGGGAGACGCTGAAGAACACAGCTGATGACACTGGCCACCAGCGTGGCAGAGTTCCAGCGGGTTACTACCGATTGTTTCTTGGTATCGACTGTCAGGATGATCGTGTGGAATGGCTCGTTCGGGCCTATGGGCGCGGCAATCGCACCTTTGTCGTGGATCATGGTGTCATCCATGGGCACATCTCAGAGGATGAGGCGAGAACCCAGCTCAAGCCAATCATGAAACGGAAGTTCCGCAATCCTTATGGACACGACTTGCCGATCTTTAAAACGGCGATCGATGGCAACTATTCGACTGAGGATGTGTTTGACTGGATCAAGAAAGCCAAGTTGCGCAAATCTGAAATTTTAATGGTTCGCGGTGCGCAGGCTCATGAAGTTCCAATGATTGAAGCTGTTGGCAAAGACGTCAACGACAAAGGGCGTAAGTCCAAGCGCAAACCCTGGCACGGTTGGTTTTACAACCTTGCCGTCTCCAAGATGAAACTTTCGCTCTATCGCAGCTTACGGACCTGCAAAGACCCGGATCAACGCAACGCGGTTGCATTTCCTGCCGGGTTTGAAGACGAGTTTTACGAGCAGCTCACAGCCGAAGCGTGGGTTGGCGAGAAGAACAAGAAGGGCATCAAGGTTTACGCTTGGAAGAAGCAGCGCGATCGCAACGAGGTTCTCGACATGATGAACTATGCGGATGGAGCTGCGATCCATTCTGGTGTTCGGCGGATGACTGATGCGGACTGGGATGTTCTGGAAGCTGAACTGACGACACCCTTACCGGATGTTCAAGGCGACTTTGAAGACCTGCTTGGACTTGCAGCCCCAACACCCGAGCCCGCAAAAGCCCCAGAGCCAAAGCCTGAAATCACACAGAGCAAAGCAAAAGGCGATGTGAAGTTGAGCGAACGCGAGCGCATGCTTGCCGAGCGCGCAGCGCGGCGATCGCAGCTCGCCAAGACAACCTAGGGAGTGCAGCACATGCAGCTGACAGAGGCAGAACGGGTGAAGACCCAAAAGCGCCTGGATGAGGCAGAAGATGCGTTGCATCGGCTCAAGTTGGGCGAAAGTGAAGTGCGGATGCGCGATCGCTCTGGACGTGAAATCGAGTTCAAGCCAGCCAACAAACGTGACCTGCAGAACTACATCAATGAGCTGCGGGATCAGCTTGGCATGAGGCCACGTTCAGGGCGGGGAAGCCGGGCGGTAACTTTCTAAAACATTGAGGTAATCCATGGCTGCGACCAAAGCCAAACTCATTGACGTGCACGGCAATGAGCTAGAAAGCGTACGTCCAGCAGCCCGTATGGGATCTGGACGCGCGTTCGAGGCTGCTGACAACAAACATCAGGTGATGTCTGGCTGGAGACCGCCTCGCACTTCACCGCAAGACGCCATTTCCATGGACCGGCCAGGCATGATGCCGCGTGTTGAGGATCTTGCACGCAATAACCCTTGGGCCACATCAGCCATTACGAAGAAGATTGATGGCATCATTGGTACAGGCCTTACGTTCTCATCCAAGCCAGATGCAAAAGCGCTTGGTTTAAATGATGACGAAGCAACCGCACTTGCCAATGAGATTGAAAGCTACTGGCGGGCGCATGTGAATGATATCGAGCATCGTTGTGATGCCACTATGCGGCTTGATGGAGCTGGGCTCATGGCCTTGGCGGTTCGTCATTGGCTCCAGCAAGGTGATGCGATTGGAACCATATGCTGGCGTGAGCGCGGCGGGCAAAGCCACACAGCCATCAAGCTCATTCACAGTGCGCGGATGCGGCAACCTATGGGCACGATGCCCACGCCTCAGTTTCGTGATGGCATAGAGCTTGGCAAGGATGGGGAGGCTCTTTTCTATCATTTCAGCGAAGTGCACCCGGATGATCGAAGTGCGACCACAAAACGCTATCAAACCATACGGGTTCCAAAGTTTAACAGCGATGGATCACGGCGGGTTCTGCATCACTTCACAGCTGGTGATATTGGAGAAATTCGCGGTCGATCACCTTTAGCGCCAATCGTCAAAAAACTGCGTCAGCTCGGCAAGTTTGATGAAGCCGAGCTTCAGGCCGCAACCCTCAATGCTGTGCTGGCAGCATTCATCCAGTCAGATGCTGATCACAACGTGATTTCTGAACTCTTGCAGGATGACGAGGCAGGACCAGCAAAGCTGAACAAGTATCTGGATGGCATGGAAGTCAATCGAGATATGTATCGCAAGGAACACCCGATCGAGATTCCTGGTGTGCGGCTCAGCCAACTGGCTGTCGGGGAATCCGTCAACTTCACCAATCCTGCGCGTCCATCAGGCAATTACGAGAGCTTTGAGATGGCAGCGCTGCGCAACATCGCCAGCGCTTTCGGCGTGAGCGTGGAATGGCTGACGGGTGATTACTCGCGGCTTTCTTACTCCGGTTGGCGAGGTGCCATGCTCAATGTCTGGCGCGGCCTGACTTCAGAGCGCACGGGGTTTGTCTCCAGTTTTGTGAAGCCGTGGTTCGCAGCGGTAATCGAAGAAGGCATTGGCCGAGGCAAGATCAAAGTGCCAGCTCATGCCGTGCCATTCTGGACCAATAAAAGCGCCTACTGCAAGGGCCGCTGGCTTGGTCCTGGTCGTGGGTCTGCCGATCCTTACAAGGATGCAAAAGCAGCTGAGATTGATCTGGCATTGGGCCGTATCACGATGGCCGATGACCTGGCTGAGCGTGGTATCGACTACGAAAATCACATGGAACAGCTGGACAGGGAAATCAATGATCACGCTTTGCGTGGTCTGACCCATCCACGCATGCAGGGCATTCGAAGTGGCCCGCTGGAAAAAGACCCTGAAGAGGACAAGAAGGATGAGTGAAGCATTTCTCTCGCATGTGGCGCAGGAGTTCTTGCTCACGCCTTTGCTGGTTGAGCCAACCAAGGCTCAGGTTCTGGCTTCAGTTCTTGGTGAGCGTGTTGGTCTGGCAGCTCCATCCATTGAGGCGCTTAAGAATGATCTTGGACCTCAGGCCAATCGCTTCTTTGGAACGACTGGTTCTGAGTTCCAAAAGTCAGGTTATGAGGTTGTCGATCGCAAAGCGATCATCACCATCAATGGTGCTCTGGTTAACCGGGGCGCATATCTGAATGCAAACTCCGGCCTTGTCTCTTATGAGGGCATTAGTGCGTTGATGCGCACGGCCATGGTGGATGATGATGTTGATGGTGTTCTGCTGGATCTCAATAGTCCTGGCGGTGCAGCTGTTGGCGCATTTGAAACCGCGGCTCTCATTCGCGAGCTCTCCAAAACCAAACCAGTTGTTGCCCATGTCAATCACATGGCGGCTTCAGCTGGTTATGCCTTGGCTTGTGGGTGTGAGGAGATCATCTCAATCCCGTCAGGGATCATCGGTTCAGTTGGCGTTGTTGTTCTCCACATCAATGAAGCTGAGAAGGACAAGAAGGATGGGCGGGAGTTCACCTTCATCCATGCCGGTGCCAGCAAAGTGGATGGACACAGCCACGCTGCACTTTCTGATGCTGCAAGGGCTGATCTTCAGGGTGATATTGATGAAACCTATCAGACATTTGTTTCAACCGTCGCGAATGCGCGCGGGTTGAGTGAGGAAGCGGTTCGGGGAACTGAAGCGCGAACTTATTCAGGTGAAAAGGCCATCGAACTTGGCCTTATAGATGCTACCGGACCTTTTGAAGAGGCTCTGGAGCGTCTTTCCTTCCACATTTCGTCGCGCAGCGGCGGTTTTCAAGGAAACTCAAAAATGAGCAAACCAAATGGGCCGCTGGCCCAAAAGGATGATGCTGCTCTCACCATGACCAGCGAGCAGGTTGAGGCTTTGAAAGCTTCAGCTTACGCCGAGGGTGTGCAGGCCGGTGAGATCCAGGAACGCGAACGCACTGCCGGCATCATGGGGCTGGAAGAAGCCCAGGGTCGCGCAGCCCTTGCAATGGTTGCGGTCGAACAAGGCCTTTCGGTCGATGCTGCCAAAGCGATGCTGGCAGCTGCACCACAGGCCACAACTGAACCCCGGACAAATACTGACAATGCAGGGCCTGACCAGTTCACGCAACATAAGCGCGGGCTGGAAGCTAACACACCTGATGTGCAGCCTGATGGCGGACAGTCACTTGAGAAGCCAAAAGGCGGGTTGAGCCAGCTGGTGTCTTCTCATCTGAAACCTTAATCGCGTTTCTAAGAAAGAGATTTACAATGCCTGGAGTGATCAAATTTAGCGGTCCCAAGCAGCTTTCAACGCTCCTGAAATATGAGGTTGCAAGCAAGTATTGCCGTGAAGGCGCTACGGTTGCCCCGCCTGTCGCTGATCTAAAGCTTGAGATCGGAGACCTACTTGCTCTCGTCAATAAGAAAGCCGTGCCACTTAACCTGGATGGCAGTGATGGAAGTGAAACCCTTTGGGGTATTTGCTTGGTAAATGCGCAGGTGCTGTCTGGTCAGACAGGTGTTCGTGTGCCTGCTCTCACCGATGGGCCAGCTATCATCGATAGCACTGAAATCGTTTGGCCGGCAGGTGCAGATGATGCCGCTAAGAAAGTATTGCGTGAAGCGATGCAAGGCAAAGGTATCAAGCTGATCTAGCCCAGCCTAACTGCTTTCTATTTTTTCAAACAATCAACGGAGATTCCAAATGGAAGATCTGATTATGCCGTACACGGGTGTTGACCTCACTCGTGAAGTAAATCGGCTGCCTAATAAGTATGGGCTACTGAATGCGTTGAATCTCGCACCGTTTGAACCCAAACGGTCGAAGTTCGTGCGTTTGGACATCAAGGACGGTGTTATTCATGTTCTTGCAGCGCGTGAGCGTGGCGAACCCGGTCAGACAGGTACGAAGAGCAAGGAAAAGGGTATCATTATCGAGATCCCTCATTTCCCGTTTCTTGAGCAGATCCTGGTTGATGATGTTGATAGCCTTGTTGAAGTCCTCAACGGTCAAATTGAGCCGCGTTCTCTGGATCGTGAGATCTTGAAGAAGTTGATGAGTATTCGCTCAAACCATTCGATCACGTTGGAGTTCCTGCGATTGGGGATGCTTCGCGGTGAGATTATGGACGGTGAAGGCACTGCTCTACTCGATTTGTTTGATGCGTTCGACATTACCAAGAAACGTGTCAACTTTGAGTTGGGTAAAGAAGACACCGATGTGCGAGCCAAATGCGAACAGGTCATTGATCACATTCAGAGCAACCTGAAAGGTGAAACCAGTACCGGTGTTGAAAATATTTGCGCTCCAGATTTCTTTGAAAAGCTTATCAGCCACCCAAAGGTTGAAAAGTTCTGGCTCCAGGCGCAGAACTCAAGTGAGCACCGAGAGCTGACCCGTTCAATGATGGGCGGAAATTATGGGCGTGTGTTTGAGTTTGGCGGTATTCTTTGGCGGGAGTACAAAGGTTCGCTTCCGGTCAAAGATGAAGACGGTAAAATCACAAGCGTGCCTAACATCACCAGTAAGAAAGGCCACGCATATCCAACTGGTACTCAGAATATGATGAGAACATATGAGAGCTCTGCTTATCACATGGACCACATCAATGAGATGCCGGAAGAGGACACCATTCTCCTTTCCATTGAGCCCTTGAAGCATGGCAAAGGCTTTGAGCTTGAGACACAATCCAATCGGATTGCCGTTTCCAAGCAGCCTGAGTGTTTGGTTGAAACCTACAGTGCCTGATGGACGGGTTCGACAAACGCTTTGAGCGTAAAACAAAAAGGCTGGCCGAGACATTCGGTCAGCCTTTTTTGTGGACCGGGATGAGGCAGACCGGAAGCACTTTTGACTTGCCTGGTGAGGAGTTCCAGCACGAGATCCGAGCTGACCTTGCTTTTCATTCTGATACTCAAACGTCAGACGGTCGTAAGGGCGGAAATGATTTTCGCTCCAGTGCTGTCGATGACACGATCACCGCTTCCATTCATTTGCCCGATCTTGCCGGGCACCGCCATCCAACTGACGGAGATCTCCTGAAAAGCTTGAATGATGGCCGTGAATACAAGGTCACCGCAAAGGGGGAACTTGAAGATGGCTGGATCGTTCTGGAGATATCCTTAAAACAGTGAGGCACCATGCTTGCTCGCAGTGTGACCCGGCTTTTGACGATTGCCGCTCTGCGCGGCTCGGTGTTGCCGGAATCTAACCTTTTTGACAGTCAGTTTATTCCTGCTGATCGCCCATTTCGCGGTGAGCAGAAAGAGCCGTTTGCCATCATCTATACAGAAAAGAGCGTGCGTCCGCTCTCTCGTAAGATGGAGCTGGATCTGGTGATCGACATTGCAGCCGGCATTAAGAGTGTCAGCGCAGTTCGTGAAACCGAAGACGGGCCAATCATCGCTTATGATATTGAAGCACCACCCTCGGATGGGGCAGCAGAGCTTGCCTGCGATATGGTGGAGGATGATATCGCCGCAGCACTCACCAACATCGAAAACTCAATGAGCGATGCCTGGCGTGAGTTCTGCGAGTTGCGTGGGCCCATTCAAACTCTATGCGGCTCTGATGGGCGTGGGGTTCCACGGGCAACCAGGCGCTTGCTGTTCCCGCTCAAAGTTCCTGTTGGCCCGCAGCGTGGCACGAAACTTACTGGTTCATGGGATGCCGCTGTGGGAGCATTAGAGGCCTTTGACATGCCGTGGATGCGCACAGTTGGAGAACTGATCCGAACTCGCTTTGAATATGGTGAGGCCAAGCCATGGGTGCATCCGGTGGAGCTTGCCGGTCTTTCCCAGCCAGAAGTGCGCCTTCTTCATATGCCTCACTCGGACGGTTTTGTCAGAACGAACGAACCTCCAGAGAGTGATTGAGCCCATGGCATTCAATGAAATCTTTGCGATGATCCGTAAGCTGTCGCGCAAGGTCGATCGCATGATTGAATACGGTGTGGTGACAGCCTATGACCCGGCCACGGAAACAGTCATGGTTAAGCGGGATGAAGGCGGCGATCCGGTAGAAGCGGAATGGGCGTTCCCCATGGCAGGCAACTTCAAGTTTCGCATTACCCCCTCCGTTGGTCAGGCTGTTGAACTGCGCAGGCGCGGCGGTGATGCGCGCCAGCTGACAGCTTCGAATTCTCCCTTTACCGGGAAGAATAAAAGCCCATCAAGCCACCCGGATGAACTCATGATTGAGCGCGGATCAACGCGGCTCATCATGCGAGATAATCACCTTGAGATGCATGTGGGTGAATCTCAAAGCATCATTCTGACACCGGACAAGATACTCCTGAACGGGAACTTTGAGCACGAGGGCGGATATTTCAAATCCCACGGCGTTCCGGTGGATCACACTCACAAACACGACAAAGTCGCACCTGGAAATGCCATTTCGGGCACTCCGGTCAGTTGACCTATTAAAACAGGAGACAAGCATGGCGCACTGGAAAGTAACTGAGAAGGCAGGCAAACGCATTTGTGACAAGCCGGTTAAACCGGGCGAGGTATTGGAGCTGAGTGAAGAGGAGGCAAGTCCTTGGGAAGCGCTCGGCCAACTTGAGCGCATGAAAACACCTGCTCCGAAAAAGTTAGCTCCCAAGGACGAATGAGCGGACTTTGCAGGCACACAGGTAAGCCTTTAAGTGCGTGGGAGCATACTGTTCAGTCCATTGCTGAAGAGATCCTGCCCACGCCAGTCGGCGCCCGCGTTCAGCGCGAGGAGTTTGGCTCACCTGTTCCTGCCATTCTTATTCGCCGCAATACTTCCAATGACACCTTGATCGCTTACGCCTTTTCCATCGCTTTAGCTTGCGAGCTTTGGGAACCGCGCTATTGCGTGAAGAAACTGATCCCACGCGAAGTTCCTGAAGGCCGGCGTAAAGGGGAAACACAGTTCCAGGTCATTGGTGATTTTATGCCGCGCGCTCATCAAGGTGATTTCACCATTGAAGGGGAGCGCTCCTTTCTAGTTCTGTGAGGGCTTCATGAGCCAGACCAAGCTTCCACCACCTGAGTTGATCGAGAACATCGACTATGAGGCCATCCTTGCAGCATCTTTGAACCGCCTGAAAACCAAGTTTGATGCAGCCGGAATCCCATGGACCGTAGAAGGCCTTGAAACAGACCCCGCCAAAATCTTGCAGGAAGAACTGGTTTATCTGGTGGTCTATCTTCTGCAGCTGGGGAATGAGAAGTTTGTTCTCTACTTCGTGGACTACGCTTATGGCGTGGCGCTTGATGTGTTGGCGGTCTTTTATGGCGTTACGCGCATGCAGAGCGAACAAGATGAGCGGTTTCGCACACGCATCAAGATTCACATTGTCGGGCGTTCTGGTGGCGGTCCTGAGGAGCGATACAAAGCGCTTTCCATGGATGCCCATCTTGATGTGAAGGGTGTCGCCATCTGGGACAACGGGATTGATCCCACGCTCTATGTCGGTGTGCTGTCAGCCGTTCCGGGAGGACATGCAAGCGATGAACTTCTTGAAACTGTTCTGGGGCACCTGATCCAGCCAACCAACAAAGTCACCTCTGACCGGTTCATTGTCGTTTCAGCTGTGACCAAGACCATTGATGTGGCCCTTCAGGTTCAACTTGAAGAGCATGCGCGTAATTCTGCCTTGGAAGCGCTGGAGGCAAAACTGCGGGCTGCGTGGGAGGCAGAAGAGCGGCTTGGCCTTGATCTCACAAGAGCATGGTTGATCAATACGGTCATGGGGGACGGGATTAACAACGTGATTGTGGAAGCGCCTTTCGTGGATGTGGTCGCGGATCCAAATGAGGCCATTGCGCTTGGTTCAATCTCAATCACTTCCATGGGGCGCGGGCGATGACTGAAACTCTTTTGCCGGCCAACGCCACGCCTTGGATGCGGGCGATCTCGCAGACCAATCACGAAGGCCTTGAGGTCGTTCGCCAGCACTACACCAACATGGGTATGAAATGGCAAAACCCGCAGCCACGCATCATGCCGCACCTGATACAGGAAACGGGCCTGGGTATCCTAAGCCCTTATGTAGACAACATCTACCAGCTCTATGATGAGGGGCTTGAATGGCTGCGCATTCGCGGCTTTGAAGCAGCTGTCTACAAGGGGCTTGGCTTCATCGACTATGGTGGGCTCCTGGAACAGGCGCCAAGCAGGCGTCGTAAATGGCATTGGGATCAACTGGCACTGGACCGGCTCCCACGCAGTGAAGAAGATCTGCCGCGCATTGCCGGGGTTGTCGGGCTATCTGTTTCCCGGCGCACCAAAGTCATGCGGGCCTTCAATGGCTATGATATCCGCGCAGCTGAGCTGTCTTACTCAAAACTTGGGAATGCTCTTTTGTCTTCGCATTCCGGGGCACGGGTGGGAGAGGTTCCAACCAAATGGAGCTTTGGCACCACCCACGAGTTTCAAAGGGCGCTTACCGCTGCTGAAAAGCAGGCAATCGGCGTTTATATCGACACCTCTTCGGGCGGTGTGACTTGGGAAGAACTGGCAGCTCCATGGAGCGAGGTTGAAACCTCGTGGCAGGATTTGGGTGTTGGCGCTAAGTTGCGTGTTATGGCCCGCCAAACAGCTCTGCTCGGTGGCTACATGGGCTTTTACCGTGCTGATGGTTCTATGATTGGGGCAAGGCGCTTTAAGGCTTTGCATCAAGTTGCCCCCGGCATCACCTACAAGATTGGCTCTGAGCAGATCACTCCCCACGATCAAGGGCAGCGCGTTTATGTGGAAGCGCTCGCCGGATTTGGGGAAGGGGCAGGCGAGGAATGTGCCTCCGCCGCTCTGCTGTTTGGAGCCACACCAAAGCCGGACCAGCCACAAGGAAAGCGTTGGCTTCTTCCTGACCAGATCGAAACACCGTTTGCAGCTGTCTGCTCGCAGGCGCTTACAACTGAATTGCGACTCACCAAGCGCACCCGCGTAAAGGTTCTCCTGAGCTTCGCATAAGGACCACTCAAATGGCTTTTGAACATCCACTCGTGCCAGGCGCGTTTGACCGTACGCCTGAGCGCCCGAACGATTCCGCAGCTGTCTGGCCTGAGGAAGTCTTTATCACCGGAACCGATCTTAATGATGCGTTCGGTATTGCACGCCGCCAGTCTGAGCGCATTGGCAATACTGTCTCTCGTGATGGTGATCGTAAGTCCGGCGCGGCCATTGAGATTGACCGGGCAGGAAGCAGAATCCTTCTTGGTGGTGGGACTGTCTATGTGGCAGGCGATGTGCGTCCGGTTGGTGCAGCTGTTCTGGAAGGTGTCGATCTGACTACTGACCTGATTGTCGGTGTGCGCGTAAGCTCTACCGTAATCAACTCCGAGGATGACCCAACGCTTGCAGGCTTGAAGCCGGGTACAGAAGCGGAAGGCGAGAAGGGGGCTTCAAGGATCGTTACCCGCCTTGTCTGGGGCTATGCAGGAGATGGCGCAGAAGGCCAGCTTTACCCGGTTTACACATTGGTAAAAGGCACACCGCTAGACCAGACACCGCCTGCCGAAATGAGCCAGGTTGCGCAGGTATCTGCGGCGCAGGATTTCGGAGCAAATGGCAACTACATTGATGAGGGGTGCCGCGTAACTGCAATTGAGAAATCTAACGGCAATGTGGTCTTTTCCATTGCCGCGGGCACCGGCAATATCAAAGGCTTCAAACGTTCCCGTGAGCATGCCTTGCGCCTTGAGATCGAAGAGAAGTGGGACACTTTCCAGATTGACGGTGAGCAGCACACTTACACCGTTGCATCCAACAAGAAGCAGAAGTTTCGCCTCCACTATGGGCCGATTGATGAGCTGGTCAACATTCAGCTTGAAAAGGAAGTCACGGAGGATGTCACACGCAGCCAGATTATCAACGGCTCCGATACACTCCAAAATGACAGCCTGAAAGAGATCGTTCAGATCAAACAAGGCAGCAAAACATTCGTGAGGGGTACTGACTACCAGCTGACTGCCGATAAGGTTGATTGGTCATTGGCCGGAGATGAGCCATCACCCGGGTCCAGTTATCACTGCAAATATCGTTATCGGGACTCTGTTCAGCCTGTGACCGTATCGGCTCATGATATCGAGTTGACAGGTGGGCGCACGGGCGGCGAGGTGGTCGTAATTTATAAGCGCAAGCTGCCGCGTGTAGATCTGGTTTGTCTGGATCAGACCGGAAACGCTGTTTATGTGGAAGGCCAATCTTCTGCACGTGCAGTTGCTCCTCAAACCCCTGACAACCTTTTGAAACTGGCAACCGTCTACAACGACTTTGACGGGCTGCCTTTGGTTAAGAATGATGGCACTCACAACATCACTTATGACAAGCTTTGGGAGGTTGTGCAGCTCCTCAATAGTTCTCGCGATCTGATTGCTCTGAACCGCTTGCAACTTGATATTCACGACAAGGAACCAGCTGCAAAGCGCGGGATCTTTGTTGATCCGTTTGCCGATGATCGCTGGCGTGATCTTGGCGCTCAGCAAAACGCAGCAGTCCGCAACGGAATGCTCACGCTGCCCTTGGACGTCACCATCCATGACCTCAACAACACGGGCGTGGAGATGCTTCCGTACAAGCTGGAAAATGTGATTGATCAGCCGCTCAGCACCACGTGTAAGCTGATCAACCGCTTTGCCAGTCATGAACCATTCCCGGCTTCAATGAAGCTGGAGCCCTCACAGGACTTCTGGACAGATGTTGATGAGGTTTGGGCGTCTGATGTGACCCATGAGGTGTTCGGGCCTGAGGCCTCTTCTACCTCTGAGCAACAGGTGGTTGGGACTGCTGAAGAGAACGCCAAGTTTTTGCGGGCAATTGATATCACGGTCACGATTGAAGGCTTCGGTGGGGGAGAGATCCTTGACCGCATTATGTTTGATAATGTGGACATGACGCCAGCGCAAAAACCAGCGGCTGCCGGTGATGGACAGCTAACGCTTACCTTGAGCATTCCAGCCAAAAAGCATGCAGCTGGTGAGAAGCTGGTTGAAGCATTTGGTGTGGGTGGCTCTGAGGCGTTTGCTCGCTTTGTGGGTGAGGGCAAAGTCACCACTCAAACAATGCAGCGGGTAACAACACTTGTTCTCGTTCCTCCGCCACCACCACCGCCTCAGATTATCACGGTGACGCGCATCATTACGCGAAACCGCGATCCAAGAGGGCAAACCTTTAGCTTGCCAGCGGGTAACAGGCATATTGCGCAAGTAAAGCTCTGGTTCTGCAAGATCGGTAATCCAAACACGCCTGTTGTGGTTGAGTTGCGGGCTACCAATGGAGCGGGTTTTCCTACTGATGAAATTCTTGCTCAAGCTGTCATCGACATGTCCAAGGTAGAGCTGAATAAGTGGACACCATGTCCGTTTCCATCTCTGCCTTATCTGCTTTCTACGCGGGAATATGCGTTCATTGCGATCACTCCCGATAATGAGCATTCGATCTCAGCTGCGGTGCTTGGTGAGTTTGACGAGAAAAACCAGAGCTTCCTCGGTGTGAACCCTTACACCGTCGGCACAGAGATTGAGAGCTCGAACAACTCAACCTATCTTCCGGTGCATGGTTCTGACCTGACGTGCGGCGTAGATGCGGCTGAGTTTACGCAGACCACCAAGCGCGTCGAGTTGGGGAACGTGGATCTGGATCGTTGTTCTGATCTGATGATTGCGGCGGCTGTCGATACTCCTGAAACGGGGTGTTCCATTACATTTGAAATCACTCGTGCAGATGGATCAAAGATCCGGACAGCGGCCTATGCCGGTGTGCAGTTCGATGAATGGGTGAAGGAAACTGTCAGTATTGCAGCAATCTTGAAGGGGACCAGAACCGCAAGCCCTCGGCTCTTCCCCGGTGTTCAGGTACGGGCAGGTAAGCTTGCTGAAACCGCTGACTATATCGGCGTTGCCTTCCAGACCGGCAATGCAAGCCGCTTCCCGGTTCGGGTCAAACGAACTCTACCAAATGGCGCCTCAGCAAAAGTATTCCTGAAGAACAGTTCAGGAGATTTTGTTGAGGCTCCTTACAAGACCGGTGAAGTGTTGGATGCGGCGGGCACAGTGGATGCCACCTATGAACTGGACCAAAACCTTGGCAGCCAGACAGCCGTGAAAATCACCATAACTGGCAATCCGAAGGCAAGGCCGGTTCTGGAAGACCTGCGTGCAGTTGCGACCATCTAGGAGAAGTGATCAATGGAAACAACGCCAAATCTAAACCTGCCACTGCTCGACAGCGAAGAGAATGTCTCCGAGGATCATAAAAAGATCAATGAGTTCGTGAAAGCATTTGATGCTCGCCTGGGTGAGGTTGCAGTCACTTTGGCGAGCCTTGCTACTGCCGGACATTCTCATGAGATGGCCAAGATCAATGGACTGGCAGAGGCATTAGCCCTGCTTGCCTTGGCCAATCACGCGCACAAACTCAATGATCTTTCTGATGTTGATGTGACGGATGCTCCTGAAAACTCCATCTTGCAGTTTATTGCAGGAAAGTGGTCATTGGGGCAGCGCGGCTATTCAGTCGCGGAGATCAATAATATTGTGTCGCAGCTGGCGAGTGGGGATCACGAACACCCGATAGGTGATGTTCAAGGTCTTTCAACCAAACTTGCAACACTGGCAAAGGCTTCTGATCTCAATAAATTCGCTGATGCAACGAAGAACGCTAAGTTCAGAAAAGCGCTTTCGGTTCTTGGGGATCTATATCTCAACAACAAAGCCATCATTGCGAATGATTCAGAAGGTGAATTTGCCGATAGATCAGGTGAGAACATTGACCACTTTTGGCATGATGATAGCGACAATGCATGGCACTTTGTTTCTGATGGTCCTTACAAGTCCGTGGGGAATACAAAATTCGTAGCGAAGCGCCTTGACCTGTTGGATACGGACTGGTCCATGAAATCTTCTGACCGATGGTTAGCGCGTTATCGCAACATGTCAGAAAACACAGAAAACATTTCTGCAAACAGATTTAGCGACAGTCTGGTTCTTGAAAACAAGCAATATGCTCCAGCTAATGCTTCTGAAGATACCGGCAAGCGCTTCACAAAACGCGGGTTAAAGTCTTTCTCGTATATTGACGGCGGTTCGCAAGGAAAAACGTACGAAGCTTTTGGGGGGGTGTTGTCGACTCGACATCGCGGCTCTTCTAAAGTTCGAAGCATGGGAGGTTCGTACTCTCAGTGTGGAACTGATACCAATTCCACGGGGAGTGTTGATTATGCCTATGGAGCAAGGAGTTACTCCTTTTTCAACGGTTCGGGCCGGATAGGCGTTTGCGTAGGTATGCATGTTGGCATCAACCCGAACCACGCTAATGCGAGAGTGGGCGATGCTCGCGGTATATACACCCACATGGACTATGATGATGGGACAATCGAAAACGACCCGGTTGCGCTCTATCAAAACTATGATGGTAACTGGGATGGCAAAAAACGCGTCGGTATCGTCCAAGAAGGTGTTCAGGAAAACCGATTGACCGGCAAAACCTTGATTGATGGCAAAGAGGCCATTGACGAAGGTAATCTGGCGTCAAAAATGGAAGCAGCTGGACTCGGTGGCGGCGGTCCTTTGAAGGTAACTGCGCGTAGTACCGGAACATGGACAAAGCACTCTAAATCAAAAACAGCCGTGGTCTTTCTGACCGCTTCAGGAAGACCTTCGTACAATAATGACTCCGGATATGCGGGCGCTACCGTTGTAAAGATCTTTGATCTGCGCGACGGTCCAAGCACCGGAACCGTCTCTATCGGAAGCAATGAAACGAAGACCTGCACATTTAAATATGACGGTCACACCTTGAGTGTTCGCGGTAACGGCAATGCATCTGGGCATGATGCAGCATTCACAACGACAGTAGCCCGCGGGAGAGACGGAAACGGCGGAGATCCGACAACCCCGGCTAGTTTCTGGGGTACTGGTGCAATAGGTGCCGCACGCAAAGGCGGCGTTGTGATTTGGGAGTATTGATGTGCCTGATTATGACATTTTGAATAGTGACACCGGTGAAGTCGAAAACACGATTGTTTTTGATGGTGATACCAAGTGGCTAGAGGAAAACTTTGGCGAGGGGAACTGGCGATTATACGAAGAGCCTCCACGCACATTTGAGGCGACTGATGTTTCTGAAGAAGCTGAGCGGCGGATACAAACAGGCACCCAGATTAACGGCACTCAGTTCAAAACAGATCTGGAGTCGGTTGGTCGCTTGAGTGAAATGCTGGACGGGTTTGATGCTGGACTGCCTGAGGCGTCTCAAGTGAAGGCGGTTACTGCTGAAGGCGTGTTGCTCGTGCTTGATACTCGCGAGAAGGTGCAAGCGCTCTATCATGCAGCAATCAAGTACCGCGCTAGTATCGTAACCCGCTCCGCTCAAATCCAGCAGCTCGACCCGGTTCCGGACCCGTCACAAGACATCCTATGGGATCTGACCAAGACCCTATCTGAGGCTATGGAAGAGCTGAGCTAACCAGCCCTCCAATCAATCAAGACTTAACCCACCCGCACGGTATCCCCGGAGCGGGTTTTTTCATGGAGAAATGTCTATGAGCGCGCCCACAATCGGCATGCAATTCTCTTACAAATCGGATGATCCGTTTCCGGTTTCTGAAGGCGATCTATCCAAAGTTGTGGTGATCGATAGCTCTGATGATGCTTCTGGCACAGAGTTTCCAATTGATACAGCAAAGCGCATCTCGTCCAGCGACAAGGACGCGGTTGCAGCTCTCGGAACCGGCCCTTTGCGGGATCATATTCGCGGGATTCAGGACCAGCTCAACCAGCTTGACCGTTCTGCTGATGTCACCATTGTTCGAGCAGAAAAGGGAGCGACCCCTGAGGCCAGCGCTGCTGCAATCGCTGCTATCATCAACTCGATTACTGAGATCCCTACTGCGGTCAATGCAACACCTGGCATTGTGGTTGCTGGTTCAACTGCATGGCGTCCTGATCTGGATACAGTCAGTCCAGTTGTGGCAGATTTGGAAGCGAACATCGGCAAGATCCTCGCTGTTGCACCGGTAGATGTTGACCCAACCAGCGCAGACAATGCCATTGACGCACGCGAAACTATGGCTTCAGGTCGCTTGATGCCGGTTGGTGTGGCTGCGCGTGTCTGGGAAGGTGATGCGGTCGTTACTCGCCCTATGGCATCCCGTGTTGCTGGCCTGATCGTTCGTGCAGATACCAACAATGGCAACATGCCATTCGAGACAATCTGCAACGAGCCTATCTTTGGCCTTGCCGGTCTATCTCGGAAAATCCCTTTCAACTTCCTTGATGGCTCTAAGGAAGGCCAGCGCCTACTCGCTGCTGATGTGGCGATTGCTGCGGAAGGAGAGATTGGCGTTTATGGCGCGGTTGCTGATGGTGGCTTTACTTTCCTTGGTACTGACATGGCGCAGACCGACGCTATGTGGCCGCAGCTGCATCAGTTGCGCGGCTCTGACTACATCGTCACACAGATGATGAAGATCACCCGGCGCCACTTGGGCAAGAAGATGACAGCGCAACGGGTTGAAAGCTGGGTCCGTGAAATCATTGGTGAGCTGCGTGGGTTGAAGCAAAACGAGCATATCCTCGGCTATACGCCAGCCTCCGAGATGTTCACCGCAGATAAGAACCAGCCTGAATCCATCGAGCTTGGTCACATCAAGCTTGAGATTGGTCAGGAAACTGCAAGCGCCTTCAAGCGGGCTGATTTTGAGCTGCGCCGCTATCGCCCCGCAACCGAAGGCTTGATCAAAGACATTCTGGCGCGTTTGCGCGCTGTTGTTTAATCCTCTTTATTGGAGAACCACACATGCAGCGCCCTATGCTGATTAACGGTGACATTGACCTGCGCTTGGTCAGTGAACCGGACGAATCCCGCGCAAACATTCTGAGCAAGCTTGTTCTGCCTGCCTTCAAATACACAACGGTCAACCACAACCCCGGTGGCGGTATTGGTGCCGTAGACTTCGGTAAACCGCGCACTGAAGCTTTTGAGCCCAAAGCCGAACACAAAGGGCTTGATAACAAGCTGCTTGAAAAATTGGGTAAGCACGAAGAGTGGGTTTTTGCTGGCAACTATCGCCAGATGCCGGGCAACCTTTGGCTACCTGTCCGCGGCTTCATTTATGCCACTCTTATGGAGTGGGAACCTGATGAAATGGGCGCAGATGATCTGCCAGGTTGCAACCTGGCATTCAAGGAAGTCACCCACGTTGAACTCATCCTAGATGGCAAAGAGCTGTTCTATTGGGATTTCTGGGAACGTGAAATGCGGCCTGATCCAACAGATGGTGAACGCAAGCGCGCACTTGGCCTCTAAGTCACAAAACCACTCATCGTAACTCTCAGAGCCTTCAGCCTTGCTGGGGGCTCTTTTGCTTTAAGGACACGGCAATTGACCACGAAAGCAACCACAGCAGCGGTTCAGCTGGATTACCCTTTTGAACATGACGGGCGTGAAATCACCTCATTGTCCTTCCGGCGCATGCGTGCTGGTGACACGCTCATCGGCGAGAAATACTCGAACGAAGAGCAAGCCGGTTTCGCGCTACTGGCAGCACTTGCCGGTGTCGATCTGGAAGTGATTGAACGCCTTGATGTTGAAGACCTAGAGAAAGTCACGCGAGGTGCCGCTCCCCTTATGGGAAAGCAGGGTGTCTTGACCCTGAAGCAGCTCGACGCGAGAGACGAGTACTTGACGGGGTAGACGCGCCTCATTCTCGTGACTTGATTGTCGCGGTATCGCGCAGGCTCCACACGCCAGTTGATGTGGTCATGAACTGGGAGATTGATTTCTTTTTAGAAACAGTCTCCAGCCTTGGACGTGTGCTCAAGGCTGAAAATGCTCCCCCTCCAAATCGGTAGAATGTCATGGGTGTTTTAACCTCCAAGCTGGTCATTTCAGTTCTAGACCGGGCAAGCGGTCCTGCGCGCGCAATTGCGAACTCCATGAAGGGCATGCAGGCCTCTGCTGATCGTAACAGACGAGAGCTAAACCGAATGCAGGGGCAAATGCTCGGTGCGGTCGGGACAGGTTATATTCTGGCCCGCTCCATCGCTGCCCCTGTAAAGTCTGCCATGGAGTTTGAGTCCGCCATGTCGGACGTGAAGAAGGTCGTTGATTTTGATAGCCCTGAGGGCTTCAAGAAGATGCGCAAAGACATCATCGACATGTCAACGCGCATGCCAATGACAGCTTCCCAGATTGCTGACATCGTGGCTGCAGCAGGTCAGGCCGGTATGGCCGGGGATGAGCTAACCCAGTTTGCGGAGATGGCGGCAAAGGTAGGTGTTGCTTTTGATGTAAGTGCCGGCACAGCAGGCGAGAGCCTTGCGAAGATCAAGACTGCTCTAGGGCTGACCGTGAGCGAGACTGGAGAGCTGGCAGATGCAATCAACCACCTGTCAAACACCTCCGCAAGTTCTGCTCCTGATCTGCTCGACTTTATGCGCCGTGTGGGGTCTGTAGGCAAACAATACG